>CAYMYD010000026.1:0-16708 GCA_964394535.1 uncultured Propionivibrio sp.
GCCCGCCGCCTGCTGCAATTTTCCGCTGTCCCCATCAGCGAAATCAGCTACCAGTTGGGATTTTCCGATCCGGCCTATTTTTCGCGTTTTTTTACCAAGCGCACCGGCCTGGCACCGAGCCAATACCGCCACCAGAGAAGCAGCTGATACCGGCTCACGAAAAGTACAAGTCATTTCCTCAAACGTCCATTCACTAACATCTTAGCAAAAGATTTAATGTGCTTCATCGGGATTCCACCGAAAACGAAACACAAGGAGTGGACAAATGACTCAGGATACTTTTGACACAACCCGCAAATTCGTGCGCGTCATCGGCACGCTGCCCAATGGCCTGATTGAATTTGAGTTTGCCATTGGCGACCCTGAAGTTTCGGCTGAACTGGTCATGCCCAAAGCGGCCTTCGACGAGTTCTGCGCCACCAACCAGGTTGAATTTCTTTCCGCCGCTCCGGCGCAAACGGATACCGAACCCGCAGACGCCGCGTTTCACTGGAATCTGCATCAGGCCACGCACCAACGCTTCCGTTAGCACCGATTTTCTGTTCCGACTTTTCCGGGCAGGTCGCTTGATTGTGCCCGACAGACACCAACGAGGGAGATAAACATGGCAATCGATTTACGCACGGTCAGCATCACGCCACTACGTCAGACTTTCGGGCATCTGTCCCGGCGCATGGGGGCCGACAAGCCGGCATCGCGCTACATCGAAGCGACGATGGATCTGCAACCGACGGAGAACTATCACTACCGCCCGACCTGGGAGCCGCAACTCGACATTTTCGACACCCGGCGCACCCAGATCAGGATGAAGGACTGGTACGCCCTGAAAGACCCGCGCCAGTTTTATTACGGCGCATGGACCCAGGCACGTGGTCGCATGCAGGAAACCGCCGAGGCCGACTTCACCATCGTTGACGATCTGGGACTGGCCGGGTCTTACCCTGCCGCCGCCAGGGAACAGGCCTTGAAAATCTTTCTGCCCCTGCGCCACCTGGCCTGGGGTGCCAATGTCAACAATTCCTACGTTTCCGCCTACGGCTACGGCATTGCCATCACTCAGGCCGCCTGTTACGCCTCGATGGATCAGCTGGGCATTGCCCAGTACCTCACCCGCCTGGGCCTGGCATTTGACCGGATTGAGGCGCTGACCGAGGCGAAAACCGCCTGGATGGACGCTGCGGAATGGCAGGGATTGCGCCACCTGGTCGAAGATCTGATGGTCGAGAAGGACTGGTTCCAGATCCTGGTCGCTCAGGATTTTGTGCTCAACGGTTTGCTCTACCCCTTGATTTTCGTTCGTTACAACGAACGGCTCAATGCCACCAACGGGCCGGTTTTCTCGCTGCTCACCCGCTTCCAGAACGAGTGGTACGCCGAGAACGTCAAGTGGATCGACGCCCAGATCAAGGCTGCCGCCGCCGACAGCGCCGAAAACCAGGCGCTGCTGAGTCAATGGGGCCAGCACTGGAGCCAGCGTGCCCAACAGGCGCTGGCACCGATTGCCCGTCTGGCCTTTGGCGACGAGGCCGCCAGTGTCATGAGCGAAGTGGAACAAGCCTTGAACGCCCGCGCCGCAAAAGCCGGCATCACTCTCTGAGGAAAAACCATGTCCAACGTATTCATTGCCTTCCAGACCAACGAAGAAACGCGCTGCATCGTCGAAGCCATTATCGAAGATAACCCCGAAGCGCTGGTGAACGTCCAGCCAGCCATGGTCAAGATTGACGTTCCGAACCGGATGGTCATCCGGCGCAGCACCGTTGAGGAAAAAATCGGGCGCGACTTCGATCTGCAGGAGCTGCAGCTGCACCTGATCACCATGTCCGGCCACGTCGACGAGACCGAAGAAACTTTCACCCTTTGCTGGAATTCGTAATTCCGGCCTGCCAGGAGAAATCACATGACTGCAAAAACCGCCAGAAAACTCGGCCTGAAGGAGTCCTACACGCTGATGACCCGGGATCTGGCCTGGGACACGAGCTATCAGCCCATGGACAAGGTCTATCCGCAGGTTGCTTACGAAGGTCTGAAGATCCACGACTGGGACAAATGGGAAGACCCCTTCCGTCTGACCATGGATGCTTACTGGAAATACCAGTCCGAAAAGGAGCGCAAACTTTACGCCATTCTCGACGCCTTCAACCAGAACAACGGCCACCTGTCGGTGACCGATGCGCGTTACATGAACGTGCTCAAGCTGTTCATCGGTTCGACGCCGCCACTTGAACTCATGGCCGCGCGCGGCTTCTCGATGGTCGGCCGCCAGCTGGTCGGCGCGGGCCCACGGGTGGCCTGTCTGATGCAGGCGGTGGATGAATACCGTCACTTCCAGACGCAGATTCACTCGCTTTCCAACTACAACAAGTATTACCACGGGATGGACGAGTTTGCCCATCAGCAATCACGCATGTGGTATCTCTCCGACGGCAAATCCTTCTTCGACGACGCCATCACGGCCGGCCCGTTCGAATTCATGGTGGCCATCGGTTTCGCCTTCGAATACGTGCTGACCAACATCCTGTTCGTTCCCTTCATTTCCGGTGCGGCCTACAACGGCGACATGGCGGCGATGACCGTCGGCTTCTCGGCGCAGTCCGACGAAGCACGGCACATGACGCTGGGGCTGGAAAGCATCAAGTTCATGCTCGAACAGGACCCGGACAATCTGCCGATCGTCCAGCGCTGGATCGACAAATGGACCTGGCGCGGCACCCGCAAGCTGGCCTCGGTCGGCATGATGATGGACTACATGCTGCCCAAGCGCATCATGAGCTTCAAGGAAGCCTGGGAAATCTACTTCGAGCAGAACGGTGCCGCCCTGTTCAACGATCTGGCCCGCTACGGCATCACCGTTCCCAAATGCTTCAACCAGACGATCGAGGAAAAGGAACACATCACGCACCAGTCCTGGCTCGGTTTCTACATGAAGCCGGACGCGACGCCTTTCCATACCTGGATTCCCACCGCGGAAGAACTCGACTGGCTCTCCGAAAAGTACCCGAACACCTTCGACCGCTACTATCGACCGATGTACGAGTTTCTCGACCAGCAGGCCAAGGCCGGCAATCGTTTCAACAACCGCACCCAGCCGATGAACTGTCAGGTCTGCGTATCGACGATGAAGTTCAACGAGCCAGGCGACCCGATGAACACCTGTTTCCGCGAATCGGTGTATCAGGGTGAGAAATTCCACTTCTGCTCCGACCATTGCCAGGCGATCTTCGATCACGAACCGGAGAAATACATCCAGACCTACATTTCCTCACATCAGGGTTTGCAGGGCAATTGTGCGCCGGAGGGGGTCGATACCAAGGCGCCGGACTTCAACCCCGGCGAACACATCGCGGCTTACTGGCGTCTGGACCCGAGAGCCACTGGTGATTTCAACGGCTCGGAAGACCAGAAAAACTTTGCCGCCTGGCGTCACCAGGCCACCAAAAACTGAACGAGGAGAGAAAAATGGCTGTCAAAGCGTTAGCTGATTACCAATTCAAGTCCAGCGATGCCATCGAGAACTATCAGGGCAAGCAGCTTCTGTTCATCAACTGGGAAAAACACCGCCTGTTCTCACGCCCCTTCGTGCTGGCGCTGTCCCCGGAAACCCCGTTTGCCGAAATCATCGACAAATACATCACCGATTGCTACAGCTACCACCCTGACTTTGCCCGGATCGACTGGGCACAGGTGATCTGGCAGAACTCCAACCAGGTATTCACCCCCGACCGGGCCAAAAGTCTGAAGGAAAACGGGATCGGCCACAAAGACCTGATCCGCTTCACGACACCGGGCCTGAACGGGATTGCCGACACCGGTTATTAGCATTGATGTGAATACAGTGAAAGCTGAAAAGGGGAGAACCCCGCCGGTAATGCTTGTAGGAAAGTTAACGGAGAACATCACATGAGCCACGAACTCAGCATCGAACCTCTGGGTAGAACCATCGAAGTCGAAGAAGGGCAGACAATTCTCGATGCCAGCCTGCGCGCCGGCATCTACCTGCCGCACGCCTGCGGTCAGGGCTATTGCGCCACCTGCAAGATCAGCGTCCTCGATGGCGAAGTCGACCATGGCAACGCCTCCAACTTCGCGTTGATGGACTATGAGCGCGAAGAAGGCAAGGCGCTGGCCTGTTGCGCCAAACTTGAAGCGGATACGGTCATCGAGGTTGAAATCGAGATCGACACGGATTCGCGCAATCTGCCGGTTCGCGATTACCAGGGAATCGTCAGCCGCATTGAAAAGCTGACACCGACGATCAAGGGGATCTGGATCAAACTGGACAACGATGAAGTCCTTGATTTCCAGGCGGGCCAATACGTCAATCTGCAACTGCCCGACGATATCGGCATCCGCGCCTTCTCGCTGGCCAACCCGCCGAGTACCGGCAATGAGATCGAACTCAACATCCGCCTCGTGCCAGGGGGGGTATGCACCGGCTGGATTCACAGCCAGCTCAAGGTCGGCGACAAATTGCGCCTGACCGGGCCTTACGGGCGATTTTTCGTGCATAAGTCAGCCAAGCTGCCCTCGCTGTTCATGGCCGGCGGGTCGGGCCTGTCCAGCCCACGCTCGATGATCCTTGACCTCATCGGAGAAGGCTCGGAGCTGCCGATCACCCTGGTTCAGGGCGCACGCAACCGGCAGGAACTCTATTATCACGACGAGTTCGTCGCGCTGGCCGCCCGTCATCCGAATTTCACTTACGTTCCGGCGCTCTCCGACGAAGCGGCAGACAGCGACTGGCAGGGCTTCCGTGGCTTTGTCCACGACGCAGCGAAAGCACACTTCGACAACGATTTTCGTGGTCGCAAGGCTTATCTGTGCGGCCCCCCGATCATGATCGAAGCGTGCATCACCACCCTGATGCAAGGGCGTCTGTTTGAACGCGACATCTACACCGAGAAATTCTTCTCGGCGGCGGATGCACAACAGGTGCGCAGTCCGTTGTTCAAGAAAGTCTGATTTTTCGGTGTAGTGGCGGCCGAAATTCCCGACCGCCCCGCCCTGAAAAAAAAGTTTTCCAGCCTATTGACTCACTAAGATCTAAGTGATTTAATCACTAACATATTAACGATTTTTGGGCGTCGCCCAATTTCACCCAGGAGGAACAAATGAAAGTCCGTCATCTCGCAATGGTTGGTGCTCTGGCTGTTTCCTTTCCCGCATTGGCGCAGAACGTGGTCTTCAAGATCGCGCACTTCCTGCCCTCCGCAGCACCTGCCCAGCAGCGCGTGCTGCAACCCTGGTGCGAAGAAATCTCGAAAGAATCGGGAGGACGCATCGTGTGTCAGTTCTATCCGGCGATGCAACTTGGGGGAACCCCTTCGCAGTTGGTCGATCAGGTCAAGAACGGCGTTGCCGACATCGCCTGGACCGGGCCGGGCTATTCCGCAGGACGCTTCCCGGCCATCGAAGCCTTCGAACTGCCCTTCATGGTCTCCGACTCGACAAGCAGCAGCAAGGCGCTGTGGAAATACTTCCAGCAGAGTGCACAGGAAGAATTTTCGGCTTTCAAGGTGCTCGCCTTCCACACCGACGGTGGGCAGGCCATCCATACCGCGAAAAAACCCGTCACCGGCCTGGCTGGCTTTTCCGGGCTGAAGCTGCGCACCTCGACCCGTGTCGGCGCCAAAACACTCGCCGCGCTCGGCGGCTCACCGGTCGCCATGCCACCCGCCCAGGTCACCGAAGCCGTTGCCAAGGGCGTGGTCGATGGCTCCCTGGGTGCCTGGGAACTGGTTTTCCCGACCAAGCTCTCCGAAGTCACCAAGTTTCATGCGCAACCCGTCCCCGGACAGCCCTACCCAACGGCCACCGTGCTGACGGTGGTGATGAACAAGCAGAAGTATGACGGCCTGCCTGCCGACCTGAAAGCCATCATCGACAAAACCACCGGGGAAGTCATGGTTGCCAAATTTGGCGAGGTCTTTGACGACGAAGCCAACAAGGCGCGCCAGAAAATTGCCGCCCTCGGCAACAAGACGACCAACCTGACCCCTGAAGAAATCAGCGCCATGAAAAAGGCAACGATCAATGTGGAAGACGAGTGGGCCAAGCAGGTGACTGAAAAAGGACTGGACGGCAAAAAACTGCTCGCCAACGCGCGTCAGTTAACGGGCACCGCCAAGTAGTCACTCCCATTCATCAAGGAGAACTTCATGCGTCGCGATCCGATGGGAATACCCTACGACCTCCCCAATCAACGGGACCCGGTCGAGCACTTTCTGGTGATCTACGGCAAGGCGATGTGTATTTCGGGGGGGATCATCTACGTCCTCCTGATCATCATGTCGCTGGCCTCGATCTTCGGCCGCAAGCTGGGACTGGGCTCAATCGACGGGGATATCGAACTGATGCAGGCGGGAACGGCGATGGCTGCCACCTCCTTCCTGCCTTACTGCACGCTGCTGGGTGAGCATATCAAGGTCGACTTTTTCACCGAAAACATGCACCCCAGACTCAAGCGTTACGTTGATGGCGTCTCCGAGCTGATGTTTGCCGGTGTGGCGACGATTCTCGCCTGGCGCACCGCCATGGGGGCCTACGCGACCTTCGAGTCCAAGGAAGTCACCACCCTGGTTTCCCTGCCGCTGTGGATTCCAACAGCGTTTCTGGTACCGGGGCTGACCCTGATGGTCTTTGCCGCCTTCTATCGCAGCTGTGTTTTCTTCCATCCCACCTGGATAGCACCGGAGAGTGAAAAATGAGCGGCACAATGATCGGTCTGATTGGCTTCGGCTGCCTACTGGGCATGCTCGCCCTGCGCGTGCATATCGCCGTCGCGATGTTCATCACCGGCTCGGGCGTTTATATCGTGATGAATCAGGGGGACTTCAACACCCTGTTTTACACGCTGAACAACCTGGTTTACGCCCGGGTCTCCAACTATGATCTGGCGGTCATTCCGCTGTTCATCCTGATGGGGCAGTTTGCCACCCACGGCGGCCTGTCAAAATCCCTGTTCCGGGCGGCCGGCACCCTGATCGGGCACTGGCGCGGTGGTCTGGCGATGGCGGCAACCGCTGCCTGCGCCGCCTTCGGGGCCATCTGCGGTTCGTCGCTGGCCACCGCAGCGACGATGGGCCAGGTTGCCCTGCCCGAACTGCGCAGTCACGGCTACTCCGGCAAACTGGCCACCGCCACACTCGCCGCCTCCGGCACGCTGGGCATCATGATCCCGCCTTCCGTACCGCTGGTCATTTACGCCGTGCTGACCCAGGAATCCATCGGCAAGCTGTTCGTCGCCGCGGTCATTCCCGGCATCATCGCCGCGCTGGGCTACCTGCTGGTCATCGCCATTGTCGTGCGCCGCGACCCGACTGCCGGCCCGGCCGGGGTCAAGGCCCCCTTCGCCGACATGATCAAGGCACAGGCCGGCATCATCCCGGTACTGCTCGTCTTCCTGGTGGTCATCGTCGGCATCTACGGCGGCTGGACCAACCCGACCGAAGCGGCGTCGATCGGTGCCGCGGCCTGCGGCATCATCGCCGTCGTCTCCGGCGGCATGCGTCTGGACGCCTTCCTGAAGAGCATCTACGGCACTGCCCACTCCTGCGGCATGATCTTCATGGTGCTGATCTGCGCCGACCTTTTGAACTCGGCGCTCGCCCTCTCACAAATGCCGACCGAACTGGCGACCTGGGTGCAAACCAGTGGCTTGCCGCCGCTGATCGTGCTGTTCTCGATCCTCATCATCTACATCCTGCTCGGCTGTGTGATGGACTCGCTGGCCATGATCCTGCTGACCATCCCGATTTTTTACCCGGTGGTCATGGGGCTGGAATACTTCGGTCTGAGTGTCGATGAGAAATCGATCTGGTTCGGCATCCTGGCACTGATGGTCGTCGAAATCGGCCTGGTCCACCCGCCGGTCGGCATGAACCTCTATGTCATCAACAAGCTGGCCAAGGATGTGTCGATGAAGGATACCGCGCTGGGCGTCATGCCCTTCCTCGTCTCCGATTTCAGCCGCATCGTGCTGCTGGTCTTCTTCCCCTTCTTCTCACTCGCCCTGGTTCGTTACTTCGGCTGATCGGAGTCAGACAACATGATCCAACACAAAGTCAATGGCACGGTGTACGGTGTCATTCTCAACGACACCGTCTCCGTGCAGAAAATCGGTTCGCTCGCCGAAGCGCCGTACAAAGGCGCGCCACAAGCCCCGGTGCTCTACCTCAAACCGGCCAACACCCGGGCCGACTGTGGTGCAAGCATCCGCTTGCCGGACGCTGCCGACAGCGTCGAGGTCGCCGCCACCATCGGCCTGGTCATGGGCCGGACAGCAACCCGGCTGACCACAGAAGAAGCATTGGCATCCGTCTGCGGGGTGGTGCTTGCTGCCGACCTCAGTCTGCCGCACAGCAGTTACTACCGCCCGGCCATCCGTGAAAAATGCTTCGACGGTGCGCTACCGATGTCGGCCATCCGGCCGCTGCCCGATTTGTCTGCGCTGGTGCTGGAGACCGAAATCGACGGCAAGCTCGTCGAACAGCGCTCGCTCGCCACCCTGATTCGTTCCCCGGCCCGTCTGCTGGCCGAGGTCAGCGAGTTCATGACCCTGTACCAGGGCGATGTGCTGCTGGTCGGCATCAGCTATCTGGCGCCGCAAGCCGCCCCCGGCAGCCGCATCCGCATCCGCGCCGAGGGTCTTGGCTGCCTCGACTTCTCGCTTGCCTCATCAGGAGTTTGCCCATGAAATACGGACGTATCGCCTATCAGGGCGCCATTCACCCGGTCACTGAAGCCGGCACCGGGGTTCGCCTTGCCGACGGCCGCCAGCTCGCAGAAGGTGAATTCATCTGGCTGCCGCCGCTAAAGGTCGGCACGGTTTTCGCGCTCGGCCTCAATTACGCTGACCACGCCAGGGAACTGGCCTTCAAGGCACCGGAAGTTCCGCTGGTCTTTCTCAAAGGCCCCAACACCATCATCGGCCACCGCGCACAAACCCGTCGTCCGGCTGATGCCACCTACATGCACTATGAGTGCGAACTGGCGGTGGTGATCGGCAAAACGGGTTATCAGGTCGCCAAAGCCGACGCCATGGAAATCGTTGCCGGTTACACGGTCGCCAACGATTACGCCATCCGCGACTACCTCGAAAACTACTACCGCCCGAACCTGCGGGTAAAAAACCGCGACGGCTGCACCCCGCTCGGCCCCTGGCTGGTCGACCGCGACGACGTGCCCGATCCGATGTCGCTGCGTCTCACGACCCGCATCAACGGCCAGACGACGCAGCAGGGAACGACTGCCGACATGATTTTCGACATCGCCACCCTGATTGCCTACCTCAGTTCGTTCATGACGCTGAACCCGGGCGACGTCATCCTCACCGGCACGCCGGAGGGACTCGCCGACGTCAAGGCGGGGGACACCGTTGAAACTGAAATCGAAGGGGTTTGCTGCCTGACGAACACCATTGTCGATGACCACACTTACTTTGCGAGGACCGTATGATCACCCATCTCATCAATGGCCGGAAGGTCGAAAGCCGGGAAACGTTCCAGACCCTTAATCCGGCAACGGGCGAGGTACTGGCCGAAGTCGCCAGCGGCGGCGTTGAGGAAGTGCAGGCTGCGGTCGCCGCTGCCAAAGCCGCTTTCCCCGGCTGGGCCGCAACCCCCGCCAAGGAACGCGCCCGCCTGATGCACCGGGTTGGCGAGCTGATCACCCAAAACGTGCCCGAACTTGCCGAAATGGAAACCCGTGATTGCGGCCAGGTCATCGCCCAGACCGGCAAGGCGCTGATTCCGCGCGCCGCCGACAACTTCCACTATTTTGCCGAACTGGCCCAGCACCAGCACGGTGAAACCTACGATTCCGACACCGGCCACCTCAACTACACGCTCTGGCAACCGGTCGGCGTCTGCGCGCTGATCTCGCCGTGGAACGTGCCGTTCATGACCGCCACCTGGAAAACCGCCCCCTGTCTGGCACTGGGCAATACGGCGGTGATGAAAATGTCCGAACTTTCACCACTCACCACCAGCCGCCTCGGCGAGCTGATCCTTGAAGCCGGGGTGCCGCCGGGAGTCTTCAACCTCGTGCATGGCTTTGGCAACACCGCAGGGGAACCACTGATCGCCCATCCCGACGTGCGCGCCATTTCCTTTACCGGCTCGACGGTCACCGGCAACCGCATCGTCAAGTCAGCAGGACTCAAAAAATTCTCGATGGAGCTCGGCGGCAAGTCGCCCTTCATCATCTTTGTCGACGCCGACTACGAACGGGCGCTCGACGCCGCCCTGTTCATGATTTTTTCCAACAATGGCCAGCGCTGCACCGCCGGTTCGCGAATCATCATCCAGGACAGCATCTACGACCGCTTCGTCGCCGACTACGCGGCCCGCGCCGCCCGTCTGACCGTGGGTGACCCACTGGATCCGCAAACCATCGTCGGCCCGATGATCAGCAAGGAGCACTGGAAAAAGGTCACTGGCTACATCGAGATCGGCCAGCAGGAAGGGGCCCGACTCGTCTGTGGTGGCGGCGTCCCTGAACTGCCGGCCCATCTCAAGGGGGGAAACTGGGTACAGCCGACCGTATTCGCTGACGTCGATAACAAGATGAAAATCGCCCAGGACGAAATTTTCGGCCCGGTTCCCTGCCTGATCCGCTTCAAGACCGAAGAAGATGCCATCCGCATCGCCAACGACACGCCTTACGGACTCTCCTCCTACCTGTGGACGGAAAACACCGGGCGCGTCCTGCGCATGGCCAAGGCCATCGAATCCGGCATGACCTTCGTCAACAGCCAGAATGTGCGCGATTTGCGCCAGCCGTTTGGCGGCACCAAGGCCTCCGGTACGGGCCGCGAGGGCAACCACTACAGCTACGAAGTGTTCTGCGAAGCAAAGAACGTTGCCATCTCCTATGGCAGCCACCACATTCCACGCTGGGGAGTTTAAGGGTTCTATCTTTCAATTGGCAATTGTGTCCGACGAGAAATATAAAGGTCACCATGCCGGAAATTTTAATTATCACAAAAGGAAAAACAATGAACCTTCCCTTCCCGAGCATCCTGCAGAAGCGCCTGTCCCGTACCATGATTGGCGCAACATGCGTTGCAACACTCATCCTGTCATCCTCGATATTTCCTCAGCCCGTACTGGCAGAAACCCAATTGATTTTGTTAGGTACGGCAGGCGGCCCATCAATAAAAAAGGCCAGAGCTCAACCAGCCAATGCACTAATCGTCGATGACAGACTGTACATCATTGATGCGGGTAATGGGGTCGCCCGTCAGTTGGCACTAGCCGGAATTGACATCAAAAAATTACGCGCCATATTCATTACGCACAATCATTCAGATCATATGGCTGATTACGGAACGCTGCTCCTCCGCGCCGCTTCCAGTGGTCTGAAAAACAAGGTAGATACATTTGGCCCGCCGCCATTATCCATGATGAACAAGGCGTTTCTCGCGTATGCAGACTGGGATGTTCAGTTACGCGTAAAAGATGAAGCAAAACCCGAACTTGCAGACATGATCAAGGTACATGAGATCACCACTGAAGGCATCATTTACAAGGATGAAAAGCTTTCTGTGACAGCCTTCGAGGTGCCTCATGGCGCAGCAAAGCCCGCTTATGGATTTCGCTTTGAAACAAAAGACAAGACGATCATTTTTTCAGGAGACACATCACGTAGCGAGAACCTGATCAAATTCTCCAAGGATGCAGACATACTGGTTCACGAGATTGTCAGTTTACATGGCGCCGAGGCAATTGGAAAAAGTATTGACCCAGGGAACAAGGAGCTTGTACGTCACATTGTTGAAGCCCATACAAAACCTGAAGAAGTCGGAGAAGTTGCCACTGCGGCTGGTGTAAAGAAATTGGTGCTCAATCATTTTGTTCCGACAGGACTGAAAGAGTTTGACAATCCAGAGATATGGATAAAAAGTGTCCGCAAGACTTATCAGGGAGAAATCATCGTTGGTGAAGATTTGTTGATCATCAAATAAACATCCTAGTGATGATTGTTTTTCTCCTCAGCACTTAAGCAGTTTCATGGCTGTATTAGAAATATCCCTACGCCCAGTGGTAGTTGGCTAATTTCAATCATCGATATATGGAGAAGTTTCATCATGGGTAAACTCGCACTTGCTGCCAAAATCACACACGTTCCTTCGATGTATCTCTCGGAACAGGACGGGCCGCACAAGGGTTGCCGTCAGGCGGCCATTGAAGGCCATCAGGAAATTTCCCGCCGCTGCCGTGAGTTGAAGGTCGACACCATCGTCGTCTTTGACACGCACTGGCTGGTCAACAGCGGCTACCACATCAACTGTGCGCCGTCCTGGCAAGGCATCTACACGTCCAACGAACTACCGCATTTCATCAAGAACCTGCCCTTTTCCTACCAGGGCAACCCTGAACTCGGGCGACTGATTGCCGAAACCGCCACGACGGCCGGCGTACACACCCGCGCCCACGACGCCACCAGCTTGGCCCCGGAGTACGGCACGCTGGTCCCGATGCGTTACATGAACGCGGACCAGCATTTCAAGCTCGTATCGATCGCCGCACTGTGCACCGTTCATAACCTGGAAGATTCCGTCGAACTGGGGCGCGCTGTACGCCGCGCCATCGAGGAAAAATACGACGGCACGGTCGCCGTGCTGGCCAGCGGCTCGCTATCGCACCGCTTCGCCCAGAACGGCGTTGCCGACGCCTTCCTGCACAAGGTCTGGAGTCCTTTCCTGGAAAGCGTCGACCACCATGTCCTTGATTTATGGCAGCAGGGTGATTGGAAAACCTTCTGCGGCATGTTGCCTGAGTACGCCGTCAAGTGTCATGGCGAAGGCATGATGCACGACACGGCGATGCTGCTCGGCGTGCTCGGCGCTGAACAGTATCAGGGCAAGGCCGAAGTGATCACGTCGTATTTCGGTTCTTCCGGTACCGGCCAGGTCAACGCCGTTTTTCCGCTCTGATCGCCAGGAGCCGACCATGCCTCATCTCATTTATGAGTACACCGACAACCTGGCCGCCGAGGCGGATATTCCGGGCCTGTTGCAGAAATCCAATCAGGTCTTGATCAGCCAGGGCAAGGTGATCCCCATCGGCGGTGTTCGTTCGCGGGCCATTTGCCTGACGGATTACTGTGTTGCCGACGGAACGGTAGACGATGCCTTTGTCCACGCCGCCCTGAAACTCGGTACCGGTCGCACTGAAGCAGAGAAAAAGAAAATTGGTGATGACCTGTTCCGGATGATCAGCGAACACTTCGCCACCATTTTCCAGAAACGCTCTCTTGCCCTCTCACTTGAAATTTCCGAATTCAGTGAAGCCGGCACCTGGAAACAGAACAACATCCACGCTCGTTACAAGAAGACGTAATCCCGCTTACGGAGAAAAAAATGCTTGCGCAATCCATCATAGAATCCGCCGCCCAACGCCTGCATGCCGCCGAAAAGACCCGCAAACAGGTACGCCAGATTTCCCTGGACCACCCGGAAATCACCATTCCCGACGCTTACGCCATCCAGAAAGCCTGGATCGGACTGAAACTTGCAGAAGGTCAGAAGATCGTCGGCCACAAGATCGGCCTGACCTCACGCGCCATGCAGCAGTCATCGCAGATCAACGAGCCCGACTTCGGCACCCTGCTCGACGAGATGGTCTACAAGGATGCGGCGGAAATTCCCTGTGCGCGTTTCATCGACCCGATGATCGAAGTCGAGTTGGCCTTCATCCTCAAGCAGCGCCTGGAAGGTGACCAGGTCACAATTTTCGACGTCCTCAGCGCCACCGACTACGTCATCCCGGCACTGGAAATCATCGACGCCCGCTGCCATCGGATCGATCCTGAAAGCAAACGGCCACGCAAGGTCATGGACACCATCTCCGACAATGCCGCCAATGTGGGCATTGTCCTTGGCGGTCGGCCGATCAGGCCGATGGACGTCGATCTGCGCTGGGTATCGGCCCTGCTCTACCGTAATGGCGTCATTGAGGAAACCGGCGTCGCCGCCGGCGTCCTGAACCATCCGGCCAACGGCATTGCCTGGCTGGCGAAAAAGTTTGCGCCGCATGGCATGGCGCTGGAAGCGGGCCAGATCATCCTGGCCGGTTCATTCACGCGCCCGGTCAAAATCGCGGCTGGCGACACCTTCCACGTCGATTACGGCCCACTGGGCAATATCAGCTGCCGTTTTGTCTGAGGAAGCGAGCATGAAGATGCCTCTCAATGGTTTCAAACGGGCACTGGCGGCAGGGGAAACCCGGATCGGGCTGTTTCTCGGTCTGGCCAACGCCTATAGCGCCGAACTCGTCGCCACCAGCGGTTTCGACTGGTTGCTGATCGATGGCGAACACGGCCCGAATGACCTTGCCAGCATCATCGGACAATTGCAGGCGCTCGCCGCCTACCCGGTTTTCCCCGTCGTGCGCAACGTCGATCATGACGCGGCACGCATCAAACAATTGCTTGATGGCGGCGTTCAGACGCTGATGGTGCCCATGGTCGAAACGGCTACCCAGGCCGAGGCACTGGTGCGCGCCATGCGCTACCCGCCGCAGGGCATTCGTGGTGTCGGCACAGCGATGGCCCGGGCCGCCCGCTGGAACGGCGTAACGGACTATTTCTCCGAGGCCGACCAGGAAATGTGCCTGATCGTACAGATCGAATCCAGCGCCGGACTGGCTGGCCTGGATGAAATCCTCAAGGTTGACGGCGTCGATGCCATCTTCATCGGCCCGTCCGATCTCGCCGCTTCAATGGGTCATCTGGGCAAGCCCGGACACCCGGAAGTAAAATCTGCCGTGGAAAATGCCATCATGAAGGTCAGGGCGACCGGCAAGGCTGTCGGTGTTTTCTCGGCCGATCCGGCCAGCGCTGCCGCCTATCAGGCGCTGGGTGCCAGTTTCCTGCTGGTCGGTGTCGATACCCTGCTGTTACGTAATGCAGCGGTCGCACTGATGGACAAATTCAAGACGGCATCCTCCGGGCAAACCGGCGCGGCCTATTAAGCAATAACCCTCACCGCAAAGGTGTAGCGGAGAGCATTCGTTGTAGCGAAACGGGGCTTTGTCCTGCTTTTTCGCCCTTTGCAGCTTTGCGGTAAACAACTGAGTTTTTCAGGATAAAAGGAGAACATTCATGCTGAACTTGAGAGATCCCGGCCTGCTACGTCAGTCCTGTTATATCAATGGTGCCTGGGTCGCTGCCGATAGCGGCGAAATTTTCTCCGTGATCAATCCCGCCACGGGTGCCCCGGTCGCCACGGTGCCGCGCTGCGGTGCTGCCGAAACCGAACGGGCCATCCATGCTGCCGAGCAGGCACTGAAAAGCTGGCGGCAGACGACCGCCGCCGAACGCAGCCGTATCCTGCGTCGCTGGTTCGATCTGATGATGGAAAACCAGAACGATCTGGCCGCCTTGATGACCGCCGAGCAGGGCAAGCCGCTGGCCGAGTCGAAAGGTGAAATTGCTTATGCAGCGGCCTACGTCGAGTGGTTTTCCGAAGAAGCCAAACGTGCCTACGGCGAAGTCATCCCCTCCCCGTTCAGGGATCGGCAACTGGTCGTCCTCAAGGAGCCGGTCGGCGTCTGCGCGGCCATCACTCCCTGGAATTTCCCGTCAGCGATGATTACCCGCAAGGTCGCACCGGCACTCGCCGCCGCTTGCACCATCGTCCTCAAACCTGCGGAACAAACGCCACTTTCCGCCCTGGCACTCGCTGAACTAGCCGAACGCGCCGGCGTCCCGGCGGGTGTGTTCAGTGTCGTGACCGGCCGGGCCAGCGCCATCGGTGGCGTCATGACCGCCAGCCCGATCGTGCGCAAACTGACCTTCACCGGTTCAACCGCGATTGGCCAGTTGCTGATGCAGCAATGCGCCGGAACCGTCAAGAAAATGTCGCTGGAACTGGGCGGCAATGCACCGTTCATCGTTTTTGACGATGCCAACCTTGATGCCGCCGTGGAAGGTGCGCTGGCTTCCAAATACCGCAACGCCGGACAGACCTGCGTGTGCAGCAACCGTTTTCTGGTACAGGCCGGGATTTACGATGCCTTTGCCGAACGTCTGGCGCAGGCCGTCGCCCAATTGAAAGTGGGCAATGGCATGGAAGAAGGCGTCACACAAGGCCCGCTGATCGACGAAGCGGCTGTCGGCAAAGTCGAGGAGCTCGTTCAGGACGCGCTGGGCAAAGGCGCTCGCATTGTCACCGGCGGCAAACGCCACGCCCTCGGCGGCACCTGGTTCGAACCGACCATCCTCGCCGATCTCACCCCGGAAATGGCCGTCGCCAAAGAAGAAATTTTCGGCCCGGTGGCACCGCTCTTCCGCTTCACCAGCGAAGCCGAAGCCATCCGGATGGCCAATGACACCGAGTTCGGCCTGGCCGCCTATTTTTACTCACAGGATCA
This sequence comes from uncultured Propionivibrio sp., assembly GCA_964394535.1. Classification (GTDB taxonomy): domain Bacteria; phylum Pseudomonadota; class Gammaproteobacteria; order Burkholderiales; family Rhodocyclaceae; genus Propionivibrio. The sequence continues at coordinate 16,377 of CAYMYD010000026.1, forward strand.
TGGCCGCGTCTGGCGCGTTTCCCGGCAGCTCGAATACGGCATGGTCGGCGTCAACACCGGCCTGATCTCGACCGAAGTTGCCCCATTTGGCGGCGTCAAGCTCTCGGGCATCGGCCGCGAAGGCTCGCACCACGGGCTGGAAGAGTACATGGAAACCAAATACCTGGCACTTGGTGGGCTGTAGAAAGGGGAAGCAACCGTGTTTCAAGTCAAGCGAAATCTGATTGCCAAGGGGTATTGTTTTTGATCATGGCGTTCATGACGGTGAGGAGTTTTCGCATACAGGCGACGATGACGACCTTGGCGGGTTTTCCGGCGGCTTTGAGTCGTTC
>CAYMYD010000027.1:0-16442 GCA_964394535.1 uncultured Propionivibrio sp.
ATGACCGTCTGGTATTCCTTCGGCAACTCGTTCCACTTCTGCAGGTTGATGTAGGTCGAGATGATCGGCGCACCTTCCCACCAGCCCGGGTAGTAGTAGTACTTGGCGACCTTGTTGAAGCCCATCTTCTGGTCATCGTAAGGCCCGACCCATTCTGTCGCGTCGATGGTGCCTTTTTCCAGCGCGGGATAGATATCGCCGGAAGCAATCTGCTGCGGCACCACGCCGAGCTTGGCCAACACCGCACCGGCCAGACCGGCAATACGCATCTTCATGCCCTTGAGGTCATTGACGCTCTTGATTTCCTTGCGGAACCAGCCACCCATCTGCGTCCCGGTATTGCCGCTGGGGATCGAGATGAGGTTCGACTTGGCAAAGAATTCGTCCATCAGCTTGGTGCCGTTGCCCTGACGATACCAGGCTTCGATCTGACGCGTGTTCATGCCGAAGGGAATCGCCGTATCAATGCAGTACACCGGGTTCTTGCCGAAATAGTAATAAGAGCAGGTGTAGCCGATCTCGACGGTATTGTCCTTGACCGCATCATGCACGCCCGCACCGGGAACCAGTTCGCCCGGCGCGAAAAGCTGGATCTGGAACTTGCCGCCGGTCATGTCGGCAATGCGCTTGATGAGGAATTCCGCCGAACCGTGCAGGGTATCCAGACTCTTCGGGAAGCTCGAAGCCATCCGCCATTTGATGTTGGGCAGCGCGGCATTCTGGGCAATCGCCGGTGCCGCCATCGCACCCGCTGCCAGACCAACACCGGCTTTTTTCAAGAAACTGCGTCTTTCCATGATTGGTTATCTCCAGGAGTTTAAGGGTCACTGCGGTAAATTGCGCGCTGATTATAGCACCGGGACAAAGGGCAAAAAGGAGTCCGTACAAGGAAAAAAGAACAATCGCACGAATTTCAAAACCCACCTCGGAAACGCAAGGACACAGAGGAAACAGAAGGACTGCGTCCTCTGTATCTCTGTGCCTTACTGTGCCTTAAAGAAGCGGGGGTTGCACTTTTGTCGCGGCTGAGCGGTTATGGTTTGCTTTCGCCGCGGGGCAACTGCTTGGCTTTTTCATCCAGTTTGGCCAGCAGGAGCGCCAACTGCTCCTTGCGTGACGGATCGGCGCGAATCGCTTCGTCAAATGCGGCGCGGGCATTTTCCGGCTGACTGATATGCAGGAAGGCCATGCCCAGACCGATCCAGGCCTTGCTGTTCTTTGGCTCCTGGCCGATCACCTGCTTGTAATTGGCAATGCAGGCCTCCATTTGCTGCTGCGAAAGCTGGAAACCGGCGAGGCGCAGACGAGCCGGTACGGAAGCAGGCTCCGCCTTGACCGCAGCCTCGAAGGCTTGCTGCGCCTGCACCAGCTTGCCTTCGACCCAGTAGCGATCGGCCTGTTCCAGCGTCTGGCCGACCGTTTCTGCCAAAACCGGCTGGCTGCAAGCCAGAGCGATTGCTCCGGCCAGCAGCAGGCGCTTTGCCAGGCTCATTTCAGCGAGCCTTTGCCGTAACGCTCTTCATAGCCCTTGCGCACCTTCTCGATGGCTTCCTTGCTGATGCCGTTGAAGTACCAGTCATGCCCGTCAATCGGCTTGAAGTATTTCGCCAGCAACTCGTCGGCGGCCTGCTCGTTGCCGTCTTTCTTGCGCACCGCTTCACGCATTTCCGGGATGAGCTTGAAGTAGGTGTGCTGGGCAACGTCGTAAATGCCATGCCACCAGGTGTAATCCGGGCCATTCATCGCCGCGCCGTGACGCGCGCGACGTCCTTCATGGTGCCAGATTTCCCACCACGTCCATTCGATCTTGTCGTCAAACGGAGCTGCCGTGATATAGCCTTTTTCGGTCAGTTCCTTCATGAGTCCCGCGATCGGCTTGGCGAATTTCTCGTTATACAGATCGACGACATCGTCAAACTGCTTGTAGTGCCCCTTGACCTGCGAATCGGCATGGCAGGCGGTGCAGACATCCTGCATGTTCTGGCGACGCTCGCCCGAAGTCAGTACCTTCGTCACCTTGCTGCCCTTGTAGTCTTCACCGACCTTGGGCAAGGCTGCGCCATCCGGCAGGTCATAGCCCTTGCCGTTTTCGGTGCGAATCATGTTGAGCTTGGTCGAGATCGCCGGGCGCAGGGTCCAGGAAATCCGGTCACCCACGTCGTGCGTGATGCCCTGGGTCTGTGTCGCGCTGACGTGGCAGGTCGCGCAGGTCGGTGCGGCCGAGTAATGAACACCAGCCACCCATTTCTTCGACTTGAGGTTCATCTCGTCCTTGTTCGAGGCATAGGCGATGCCGTGCTTGGACTCTTCGTAGACTTCCTTCTGCGGATGATCCGGGCCGAGGTGGCACTTGGCACAGGCCTGCGGTTGCCGTGCCTGCGCCGAGGAGAAGCGGTGACGGGTATGGCAGGCGGAGCAGGAACCCAGAGAACCATCAAGATTCAGCCGACCAATCCCGGTATCCGGCCAGGTCAGCGGCGTCGGGCGGCCTTTTTCGTCCACCTTGACCGTGCCGCCGTGGCATTGCAGACAACCGGCATTGACCGCTGCCGGGCCACCGATCACTTCGCCCATGATGTTATCCAGCGAAGCGAGGATCTGCCCACCCTTGGCGTGGTGTGAAGGCTGATGCTGTGCGACTTCCTTTTCATGGCAGGCAGCACACTGTTTGGGAGAAACCACCGTATTGATAAATATCGGCTTGCCCTTGTACTTCTGGTGCGCATAGGCACCGGGCGTTCCTTCCTTGGCCTTGTGGCAGTCGTAGCAATCGACCTTCTGCTTGGCATGCGCACTCTTGGCCCATTCACTGACCAAGCCAGGGTTGTCTTCCTTGTGGCAGCTCACGCATTGTTTACCAATCGCCACGTCGTCAGCCGTTTTGACGACTTTTACGCTACTCGCCGGTGCCGCCGCCACCCAAGAGGAGACCAGCAGGCAAAGAACTGGGAACAGCGACTTCTGCAAGACACTTTTTGCGTTCATGACAGACCCTCCCCGGTCGTTGATTTGAAACCTGAAAATCCGTTGCTTTATATTTATAGCTACTGATGACGATACGCTTACCTGCCAATGGATAATTTGATCAAGATCAAGTTTTTCATCCGTCCCGGAGGCTATTCGGTGGTCTGTAACTGCGGAAATTCTGCAGTCACACAAGAACGAAAAGCACCTCCCTGCGTTGCGGCCTGCCCTGAACAAGGCTTTTTTCTTGACGGCAAGGTGTCCAGACCCCTAAACTCGCCACCTTTCCTTTTATAAACAGTCACTATCCCGGGAGGATTCATGAAAAGAATCGCCGTCGCAGCCGCTTCCATTGCCTTGCTGTCGCTGCTTTTCCCTGCGGCACACGCTGCCGACTACAAAGCCGAATACCGTCTTTCCACCGTTCTCGGCACGGCCTTCCCCTGGGGGAAAGCTGCCGAACGCTGGGCAGAACTCGTCAAGCAAAAGACCGACGGTCGCATCAACATCAAGCTGTATCCGGGCGCCAGTCTGGTTGGCGGCGATCAGACGCGTGAATTCTCGGCGATCCGTCAGGGCGTTATTGACCTCGCAGTCGGCTCGTCGATCAACTGGTCTCCGCAGATCAAGCAGCTCAACCTGTTCTCGCTGCCTTTCCTGACCCCCGATGCGAAAGGCCTGGACGCCATGCTCAAGGGCGAGGTGGGCAAGGAAATCTTCACCATCCTCGACAAGCAGGGCGTCGTACCGCTGGCGTTCGGCGAAAATGGCTTCCGCGAAATCTCCAACTCGAAACACGCGATCAAATCTCCTGCCGACCTCAAGGGCATGAAGATTCGTATCGTCGGCTCGCCGATCTTTATTGACGCCTTTACCGCACTCGGTGCCAACCCGACGCAGATGAGCTGGGCCGATGCACAGCCCGCACTGGCAACCAAGGCGGTCGACGGACAGGAAAACCCGCTGTCGGTCTTCAGTGCCGCCAAGCTGCACACGCTGGGCCAGAACCATCTGACCCTGTGGGGCTACATGACCGATCCGCTGATCTTCGTCGTCAACAAGCAGGTCTGGGCCAACTGGACGGAAGCCGACCGCAAGGCCGTTCGCGCCGCCGCCGAACAGGCCGGTGCGGAAAACCTGATTGCCGCACGTCAGGGCATCAGCCCCGGCGATGATGCTGCCCTGAAAGCCATTGAAAAGAGCGGTGTCACCATTACCCAGCTCACACCCGAACAGCGCAAGGCGTTCAAGGATGCCACCCGCCCGGTCTTCGACAAATGGGCAGCCACGATCGGCAAGGATCTGGTCAAGAAGGCCGAAACGGCCATCGCTGCGGCCAAGTAAGGGAAGAAACAAAGGGGCGGGCCGTTGAATCGTCCGCCCCGGAAAACAACACTGCGATCCAGCAGCTCCAGTTTTCAGCCAAAACGCTCAAGCACTGAAAACTGTTTTCACCCCCCTCTTTCCAGGATTTCCCGATGTCCCATTCACCCCAACGCCGCCCGGCGCGTATTGAACGCGCCGTGGCCGCCGCCTGCATGGCGCTGCTGTGCATCATCACTTTCGTCAATGTCGTCACCCGTTACCTGACCAATGCTTCCTTCGCCTTTACCGAGGAAGTTTCGGTCTTCCTGCTGGTATTGCTGACCCTGCTTGGCTCCGTGGCGGCATTCATCGACGGCGGGCACATCCGTATCACACTGATCGTCAATCTGCTGCCCAAAGCCGGACGCAAGCTCTGTGCCGCCCTTGAATGGCTGGCCAACGTCGCCTTGTTCGGCCTGCTCGCCGTCCTCGGTTATCGCATGGCCTTCGACGATTTCGAATTCGAGGTGACCTCGCCGGGCCTGGGCCTGCCGCAATGGTGGTACACCGTCTGGCTACCGCTGCTCTCTGCCCTGATCGTTCTCCGCCTGCTGATCCTGGCCTTCCAGCGCAGGAGGCTGCCATGATCCCGCTGCTGTTCATTGCCTTTGCCATCCTGATGGTCATCGGTGCGCCCCTGGGCGTTGCGCTCGGACTCTCCGGTACCGTCGCCATCTACTTTGCCGACCTGGGGATGATGTCGCTGCCGACCAGCGTCTACACCGGCATCGCCAAATACCCGCTGCTGGCCATTCCCGTCTTTGTGCTGGCCGGGATGGTCTTTGAACGTGCGGGCGTCGCGTTGCGCCTGGTCAATTTCGCCATCGCCATCGTCGGCCACCGGCGTGGTGGACTGGCGCTGGCGGCCATTCTGGTGTGCATGGTGCTCGGCGGCATTTCCGGCTCCGGCCCGGCTGACGCCGCCGCCGTCGCCACTGTGATGATCCCGAGCATGCTGCGCGCCGGTTATCCGGTCGCCTTCTCTGCCAGCGTGATCGCCGCCGCCGGCTCGACAGCCATCCTCATCCCGCCGTCGATCGTCTTCATCCTCTACAGCGTTCTGGTGCCGGAAGCCTCGGTACCCGCCCTCTTCGCCGGCGGCCTGATTCCCGGCATCCTGGCCGGGGTCGCGCTGATGTTGCCGGCCTGGTGGCTATCGGTCAAACACGGTTTCGGTAACGCCGGACTGAACTCGGGCGAACCCCGACAGACTTTCGCGCAAGCCTTCCGCGAAGCCATCTGGGGATTGTTCGCGCCGGTGGTCATTCTCGGCGGCATGCGGACCGGCCTGTTCACCCCGACGGAAGCCGCCGTGGTGGCGGTGTTCTACGGTCTCTTTGTCGGACTGGTGATCTACCGGACACTCAACGCCCGCATCATCTACGAGTTGATGGCCGAAGCCGCCGAAGTCTCCGGCGTCGTGCTGCTGATCATTGCCCTGGCCAGCGTCTTTGCCTGGGCAGGCAGCACGCTGGGGGCCTTCGAGGCACTCGGTGCCCTGCTGATCGGCATTTCGTCGAACGAAACCATCGTCCTGCTGGCCATCACCGTCCTGTTGCTGATCGCCGGGATGTTTCTTGACGCGGTATCGATCCTGTTCATCTTCGTCCCCTTCCTGCTGCCGGTGCTGGCCCACTTCGGCTGGAACGCCGTGTGGTTCGGCATCATCATGACCATGAACATGTCGATCGGACAATTCACCCCGCCGATGGCCATCAACCTGATGGTCACCTGTCGCATCGGCCTCATCCGCATCGAGGAAACCGTGCCTTGGGTACTGTGGATGGTCGCCGCGATGACCTGCGCCCTGCTCTTGGTGACCTTCGTTCCGGAACTGGCACTGGGGGTTCCGCGTGCGCTGGGCTATCTCAACTGAGAAACTCCAACGCAGCCGCTGCCTGAAAAACAAATGGGGCCTTGCGGCCCCATTTCATATTTGACTGGCGGAACAAAGCCGTCGATCAGCCCTGTGGAACAGCAACTTTCTGCTTGCGTACCAGCTTTTCCTTGATCCGCGCCGACTTGCCGGAGCGCTGGCGCAGGTAGTACAGCTTGGCACGGCGCACGTCGCCACGACGCTTCACTTCAATGGCGGCGACCAACGGCGACCAGGTCTGGAAGGTCCGTTCGACGCCCTCGCCGGACGAAATCTTGCGCACGATAAAACTGGAATTGAGGCCGCGGTTACGCTTGGCGATGACGACGCCTTCGTAAGCCTGCAGACGCTCACGGGTTCCTTCCTTGACCTTTACCTGCACGACAACGGTGTCGCCCGGGCCGAATTCGGGAACGGTTTTGCCCAGACGGGCCATTTCTTCCTGCTCAAGTTGCTCAATCAGATTCATTTTTAATGCTCCTTTATGGTTTCCTGACCGCATTGCTCCTGAAACTCGCCCAGGAGTTGCGTTTCCTCTTTCGACAAACAACGCCCCGCCAGCAACTCGGGACGCCGCTGCCATGTCCGCCCCAGCGACTGTTTCAGCCGCCAGCGACGAATCGCTTCGTGATGCCCGGACAACAATACCTCCGGCACCCGGCGACCGGCGTATTCCTCCGGTCGCGTGTAGTGCGGGCAATCCAGCAAACCCGCCACAAACGAATCCTGTGTTGCCGAACCGGCGTCATTCAGCACGCCCGGCAACTGCCTGACAATGGCATCCAGCAGGGCCATTGCCGGGATTTCACCGCCCGAAAGCACGAAATCCCCGATCGAAATTTCCTCATCAACGCAGCGCTCGATCAAACGCTCGTCGATGCCTTCATAACGCCCGCACAGCAGGATCAGCCCTTCCGACCCGGCCTGCTGCACAAACTGCATCACCCGCCGGTGGGTCAGCGGCGCGCCTTGCGGCGAGAGACAGACCACCCGACTGACCGGCACACCCGACGCCAGTTGTCTGGCTCTGGCGGCCGCAATCGCCGCTTCCAGCGGTGCTGGCAACATCACCATGCCCGGACCGCCACCGTAAGGCCGATCATCGACGGTGCGATGATTGTCCTCGGTAAAATCGCGTGGATTCCAGCAATCCAGATGCCAGCGACCTTCCTCCAGCGCCCGGCGCGTGATCCCCGACTGCGTCAGTGCCGAAAACATTTCGGGAAACAGGGTAACGGCATCGGCGACGAACGGTTTCCCGACTTCCTGCGTTCTCACCAGTCGGCTTCCCAATCCACCCGGATGCGCTGTGCCGACAAATCCACATCCAGAACAACCGCCGCAACAAACGGCAACAAACGTTCCTTGCTTTCCGCCATCCCCACCCGCAACACCGGGTTGGCTGGCGTTTCAATCAGACCAAGCACCTGCCCCAACGGCTCTTCCCGGGTGTTAACCACGGTCAAGCCGATCAGGTCGGCCCAGTAATACTCATTTTCGCCGGTTGGCGGCAAACTCTCACGCGGCACGCCGATCAGCAAGCCCTTGGCTGCTTCCGCCGCATCGCGGTCAGCGAGACACACCAGTTCGGCGATCAGCGTCTCGCCCTGCAGGCGGCAGCGGGTCACTCCGGTTTGCTGCCACGAAGTCGGGTCAGCGCCTTCAGCACCCATCCACCAGTTGGGCAATTTCGCCCATGCCTGCGGATCGTCCGCAAAGGGGAAAACCTTCACCGCTCCGTGCAACCCGTAGGGTGCAACGATCCTGCCAAGAACAACGATGTCGACCGGCGGCACCGTAGCGGTAGTTTCAGACAAACGCTACGCCCGGAAAATCAGGCTGCTGCTGCCGCTGCGGCCTTGAGGCCGGACTGCTTGACCAGACGGGCAACGGTCGGCGACAGTTGCGCGCCATTCTGCTGCCAGTAGCTCAGACGGTCGGCAGCAATACGCAGACCTTCTTCACTCTCTGCGGCGATCGGGTTGTAGAAGCCGATACGCTCGATAAAGCGGCCATCGCGGCGCGCGCGCGAATCGGCAACGACCAGGCTATAAAAAGGACGCTTTTTCGCGCCACCGCGTGCAAGACGAATAACAACCATGGGAGTATTTCCAGACTGAGAAAAAGGGCAGAATTATATCAAGAAAGCACGAAAAAACAAGCTGATATTTTGAACTTTTGAACCTGAGCAAGACCGTACAGTCAGAAACAAAACACCCCACACAAATAAACTCACGGCTATACTTACCATGAATGGCGACAGGCTCTCGTACTTCCTACCAACATGAAAAAAACTGGCAGCGAAAACAAGGCTTTGACAGCGTCCCGCTCTCGTGAAGGTTTGCGGACGCTGGTCTCGCGTCTGGAGAAGAGCGCCCCGGTCAACGCCGAGAAAGAAGCGACCGAACTGTACCACCGGCTGCGCTCCCTGCACCAGACCCTGGTTGACCCGGCGCTCCGCTGGCCGGAAACCGGGCGGATTTTCGCCCGCGCCATGTTCCTTGTCGACACGCAAATCCCGCTGCTCGGCAGAACAAGCTTCCCCGTTTCGCGCAAAACCCGCCTGCTGGTGCGCGCACTGCAGAACCTGCTCGCCCTGTTGTCCGAAGATCTGTCCGCCCCTGCCGAGGCTGACGAAGTCGGCGCACCAGCACCGGCACTCCGCCTGTGGCAGGCTCTGCGCACCCTGTCCTGTCATCTGCTGATCAGCTACCTGACCGCAGCACCACCGGGCAAGGATATCTGGCTGAACCTCCATCAATGCTATCGCCAGGCGCAGGCGCTGGGTGTCGATGAAAACACGCCGCCGGGCTGTCCGATCAGTCTGCAGAGCCTTTATTATTCGGCAGCACTGCTCGGCTGCGCCCAGCCCAGCGCCTTCACCTCGGGTGAAATCACCTTCATCGCCGATTATCTCGAACTGTTTGCCGACCAGACCGATCCCGGCAGCGGCACGTCGCCGGAGTCTCCGACCGCCTTCTGGATCGACCCGACGCAAGACACGCCCCCGATGGCCTGTGCACGAAAACCAGCGCCGCCCGAAACAGAGGTTCATTACTTCTGTTGCGACCGGATCGTCGAACTGCTGCGCAATCAACTGGACTCCCTCGAGTCCGGCGCCCCGCCTGCCCAGATCGGGCTGCCGGAATTTGCGGCACAGGCTGCCGGACACGGCATCCTGCGTCGTCTGATCGCCTACTGGGGCAATCCGGGCAAGCGCCGCTTCCCGCGTCGTCGGCAATCCTACCGTGCCGAACTGTGCTGCGGACTCGACAATCTGTGGCAGGTTTTCCGCGAGACACCCGGTCTTCCGGTCGAAACCTCCCACTGGATGGTCATCAACGAAAGTCCGGACGGTTATGCGGTGATGCACGTTTCCGGCAATCCGGGGGCAATTGCTGCCGGAGACATCGCGGCGATCCGCACGGAGACCAGCGACCGCTGGCAAACCTGTATCGTTCGCTGGGCCATCTCGGAAAACCAGGAACATCTTGAGCTCGGACTGCAAATTCTGGCCTCCAAGGCCATTCCGGCCACCCTGACCCTGCAATTGCCAGGCAAGGAGGAAACAGAAAAGCTTCCGGTTCTGATTCTGCCCAGTGTCCCACCCTTGCGGCCGCTGCAGATGCTCGTCGTTCCACCCGGCGTACTCGATACCGAGCCAAAACATCTGGTCCTGATGATCGAGAAACGCAACCTCGAGCTCCGCGAGGTCAGGAATACCGCCCTGGATGAACAGAACAGCCAGATCGAAATCTTCTCGATCGAACCCGACTCATACCCGACCTGACGACCTGAACTCCGCCAGCGTTGCGGCCAGCAAGGCCCCCAGCAGCACAACCGCCCACGACAGATAAACCCAGGTCAGGAAAATCGGCAGCGTGGCAAAGGCGCCGTAGACGAGGGTCATCATTGGGAAATGGCTCAGATAGAACTCGAAAGCGTCTTTCATCAGGGCAAAGGTCGAGGCGACAAACAGGCCGGCCCACAGGGCATCGCGCCATCTGACCCGGATGTTGGGCATGGTCTTGTACACGCCGGAAACGAACAGGGCAGCCACCAGCAGGCCGGCGGTCTTCAGCAGGGGACGATGCAGCCAGGCGGGGTTGTCGATCAGGCCGAGCGAGGTGGTTACCGCGTGGTAGGTGGCGAAAATCACAAAGGTGATGGCAAACGGCCAGAGCGCCAGCATGATGACGTAGAGCCCCAGGCGCTTCCACCAGGGCCGTTTTTTCGGTGCCCGCCAGACACGATTGAAAGCTCGTTCAATGCCCAGCAACAAAAAAACGACAGTGGGGATAAGCGCCGCGAGGCCGGCCAGGGTCACATTACCCGCCTTCTGCGAAAACTTCAGCACATGAAGAATGATCACCCCGGCACTGCGTTCGGGCAGGACACTGCGCACGACGAAGTTGTCGATCTGCACCGCCATGTCGAGAAAGAACGGAAAGACCGACATGATGCCAAGCACGACAGCCACCAGCGGCACCAGCGCAAGCAGCGTGGTAAAGGCCAGGCCAGCGCTCAACTGAAAAAAATCCTCTTCGACGAAACGGCGGAGAATTCGACCGACAAAGGCGCGCAAGGTCGACAGCGCGGTTTTCATGAGCGTGAACGGCAGGCGTCCGCAGGCCTTACGCCAGTTCGGCAAGGACGGTGCTGGTTGCGGAGACCTTCTCGCCGATCACCACCTTGACCTTGGAATCCAGCGGCAGGTAGAGATCAACCCGCGAGCCGAAACGGATGAAGCCGTAACGTTCCCCGGCGTGCAAGGGCGTATCGGCCTCCACGTAGTTCAGGATGCGGCGGGCAATCAGTCCGGCGATCTGAACACAGGTGATATCGCGCCCGTCCGTGGTTTTCAGATGCAGGGCGCAGCGTTCGTTTTCCAGCGAAGCCTTGTCCAGTGCGGCATTCAGGAAAGAGCCGGGGTCGTACCATTTCCGCTGCACCGTGCTGGCGATGGGGGCACGGTTCGAGTGGACGTTGAAAACATTCATGAACACGCTGATTTTCAGCGCCCGCCGCTTCAGATAAGGATCGTCGCTCTCTTCGACCACGACAATGCGCCCGTCCGCCGGGGCCAGCACGCTATTCGGCCCGCCCGCCACTACTCGTGCCGGATCGCGGAAAAATTGCAGGCAGAAAATGAAGATCAGCCAGAACGGCAGGGACCAGTAGCCAACAAAGGAAGCCAGCACCGCCACGACAAAGCTTGCTGCGATGAACGGCCAGCCTTCGCGGGCGAGAATCGGATGGGGATAATTCATTGAGTACCGTGAGGAGTGAGGAGTAAGGAGAGAGGCGTCAAACCCGCTGCAGACGGAGAGGCGGATCGGCTTTCTCCTTCCCTCTCACGCCCCACCGGTTCTGACTTAGTTTTTGCTCTGGTCAACGAGTTTGTTCTTCTTGATCCAAGGCATCATGTCGCGCAGCTTGGCCCCGACAACTTCAATCGGATGCTCGGCATTGAGACGACGATAGGCAGTCATTGACGGGTAGTTGGTCTTGCCTTCCTGGATGAACATCTTGGCGTATTCGCCGTTCTGGATGCGCTTCAGGGCTTCACGCATGGCGTAACGCGATTCCTCGTTGATCACCGACGGGCCGGTGACGTATTCACCGTATTCGGCGTTGTTCGAGATCGAGTAGTTCATGTTGGCGATACCGCCTTCGTACATCAGATCGACGATCAGCTTGAGCTCGTGCAGGCACTCGAAGTAGGCCATTTCCGGGGCGTAACCCGCCTCGACCAGGGTTTCAAAGCCCATCTTGACCAGTTCGACGGCACCGCCGCAGAGCACGGTCTGCTCGCCAAAGAGGTCAGTTTCCGTTTCTTCACGGAAATTGGTTTCGATGACGCCGCCCTTGGTGCCGCCATTGGCCGCTGCGTAGGAGAGGGCAATATCGCGGGCCTTGCCGGATTTGTCCTGATGCACGGCGATCAGCGAAGGAACACCGCCACCCTTCAGGTATTCGGAACGCACGGTGTGGCCGGGGCCTTTCGGGGCGACCATGATGACATCGAGATCCTCGCGCGCCACGACCTGGTTGTAATGCACGTTGAAGCCGTGCGCAAAAGCCAGCGCCGCGCCCTTCTTGATGTTCGGCTCGACGTCGTTGTAATACACCGCCGGGATGTTTTCATCGGGCAGCAACATCATCACGACATCGGCGCCCTTGACCGCCTTGGCCACTTCCTCGACCTTGAGACCGGCTTTTTCCGCCTTGCTCCAGGACGCGCCACCCTTGCGCAGGCCCACCGTCACCTTGACGCCGGAATCGGTCAGATTCAGGGCGTGGGCATGACCTTGCGAACCGTAGCCAACGATGGTGACCTTCTTGCCCTTGATCAGGGAGAGGTCGGCGTCCTTGTCGTAATAGACTTTCATGATTTTCCTTTCGTGATTTGTTCAGAAAAAAAGCGGGTTTGTGAAGAGCAAGGAGCACCCGTCAGGCGTTGTTTCACGCCTTGCTCCTCACCGCATTTCAGAGTTTGAGCACCCGTTCGCCACGGCCGATGCCGCTGACCCCGGTGCGCACGGTTTCGAGAATGAGGCTGGGCTCGATGGCCTGGATGAAGGAATCAAGCTTGACGCCGGTACCGGTCAGTTCGATGACATAGGTCGAATCAGTCACGTCAATGATGCGACCGCGATAGATGTCGGCCATGCGCTTCATTTCCTCACGATCCTTGCCGGCAGCGCGAACCTTGATCAGCATCAGTTCGCGCTCGATATGCGGGGCTTCGGAAAGATCGACGACCTTGATGACATCCACCAGCTTGTTCAGCTGCTTGTTGATCTGCTCGATGATTTCTTCACTGCCAGTGGTGACGATGGTCAGGCGCGACAGCGAGGCATCTTCGGTCGGCGCGACGGTCAGCGTCTCGATGTTGTAGCCACGCGCCGAAAACAGCCCGGCCACACGCGACAAGGCCCCGGATTCATTCTCCAACAGGATGGAAATAATGTGTCTCATGGTGTTCTTCCCCTAGATAAGCTCGGACAGGATGATTTCTGAAAGGCCCTTGCCCGCCGCCACCATCGGAAACACGTTGGCTTCCCGGCAGGTGCGGATGTCGAGAAAGACCAGATCATCCTTATGATCGGTAAAGGCTTTTCTGAGCGCCGGTTCGACATCTTCCGGTTTCTCGACGCGAATCCCGACGTGACCATAGGCCTCGGCGATCTTGATGAAATCCGGCTGCCCCTTCATGCAGGTATGCGAATAGCGCCTGCCGTAGAAGAGCTCCTGCCACTGCCGCACCATGCCCAGATAGTGGTTGTTGAGACAAATGACCTTGATCGGCAGGCCGTACTGTTTGGCCGTCGCCAGTTCCTGCAGGCACATCTGGATCGAACCGTCACCGGTGATGCAGACAATCGGGCTGTCGGGATTGGCAAAGGCCGCACCCATCGCGTAAGGCAGACCGACGCCCATGGTACCCAGACCACCGGAATTGGCCCAGCGCCGGGGTTTGTCGAAGCCGTAATATTGTGCCGCCCACATCTGGTGCTGACCAACGTCGGAAGTCACCACGGCCTGGCCACCCGTCACCTCGTGCAGTTTTTCGATCACGTACTGCGGCATGATTTCCTGCTTCATCGCGTACTTGAGGCATTCCTTGCTGCGCCATTCGGCGATTTCCTGCCACCATTCCGCAATATCCGGTCGCCCGGTCTGTTCGTCGAGCAGGCGGAGCATTTCCGCGAGAACGTCCTTGACGTTGCCGACCACCGGCACGTCAACACGCACCCGCTTGGAGATCGAGGAAGGATCGATATCCACGTGGACAATCTTGCGCGGGGACGAATAGAAATGTTCCGGATCGCCAATCACCCGATCATCGAAGCGCGCGCCGATGGCCAGCAGGACATCACAGTTCTGCACCGCCATATTGGCTTCCAGCGTGCCGTGCATGCCGAGCATGCCCAGATACTGCCGGTCGCTGGCAGGATAGCCACCCAGACCCATCAGCGTATGCGTCACCGGGAAATTCAGTTTTCTCGCCAGCGCAGTCAATTCCTCGGCGGCATCAGACAGGATCACCCCGCCACCGGTATAGATCATCGGCTTTTTCGCGCCAAGCAGCAGGCTGACCGCTTTCTTGATCTGCCCGGCATGGCCCTTGGTCACCGGGTTGTAGGAGCGCATGCGGATTTCCGCCGGATACTCGAAACGGCACTTGGCTGCGGTCACGTCCTTGGGAATATCGACGACTACCGGCCCCGGACGTCCGGTGCTGGCGATGTAAAACGCCTTCTTGATGGTCAGCGCCAGATCGCGCACGTCCTTCACCAGGAAATTGTGCTTCACACAATGCCGGGTGATGCCAACCGTATCGCACTCCTGGAAAGCATCCTGGCCGATGTAGAAGGTCGGCACCTGCCCGGTGAGTACCACCATCGGGATCGAATCCATGTAGGCCGTGGCGATGCCGGTCACGGCATTGGTCGCACCGGGGCCAGAGGTCACCAGCGCGACGCCGACCTTGCCGGAAGTCCGGGCATAGCCGTCGGCCGCGTGAACGCCTCCCTGCTCGTGGCGAACCAGAACATGCTTGACCTGATCCTGCTTGAACAGCTCGTCGTAAATGTTCAAAACCGACCCGCCGGGGTAGCCGAACACGTAGTCGACCTTTTCTTCCTGCAGGCACCTGATTACAATCTCAGCACCGGTTATCGTTGTCATTGGCTTAGTCCTGTCATGCGGAAAGTCTGAAAAATTTGATAACGTTAAAGCCTTGACCCCGTTTGGTCAAGACTTCGGCGCGTGTTTTCCTCATTCAGACCCGCTTATTGCACAACAAACCACCCGTCTTACAGCAAGGATTTTCACTCTGGCCAGCCAACGCGAACTCTCGGACTTTCTGCTCGCATCGGAACGTCGCGCCTTCAAGCAGGCCATGTTTGCCGTGCGCAACGAGGAATCCGCGCTCGATATCGTGCAGGACGCGATGATGAAACTCGCCGAAAAATACGGCGACCGCCCCGCCGAGGAATTTCCCCAGCTGTTCCAGCGCATCATGCAGAACCTGATCCGCGACTTCTACCGGCGCAGCAAGGTACGCTCGTTGTGGACCACCCTGCTCTCCTCGTTCTCTTCCGATGATGATGAAGATTACGATCTTCTGGAAACCATTGAAGCAGAATCCGGGTCATACACACCGAACTCCCCCGACGGGCAACTGCAGCAGACCCAGGTTCTGGGTATCATTGAGGAGGAAATAAAATTGTTACCGACGCGTCAACGTGAAGCCTTCCTCATGCGTTACTGGGAAGATATGGACGTTGCAGAAACCGCGTCGGCGATGGGCTGCTCGGAAGGCAGCGTCAAAACACACTGTTCGCGGGCAACCAATACCTTGGCCAACGCACTGAAAGCAAGAGGCATCACGTTATGAACGAACTTCATTTCGCTTACAAGCTCAGGCAGCACCTGAACCGCAGTCTGCATGAACTGCCGTCCGGCACGACCGATCGTCTTGCCGCAGCCCGTCAGCGGGCACTGAGTCATCAGAAGCAGGCGGTCAGCCAACCCGTCCTGGCAACCGCCGGAAACTTCGTCCAGATGCATTTCGACAGGCTGCACTACAAACCCCTGCTCGCCGCATTACTGCTCGCTGCGTGCATTATCTACACGCCCTTCTGGGTTGCCGAGCGGCGCGTTGATGAACTGAGCGCCATCGACAGTGCGCTGCTGTCAGACGAACTGCCGATCGGCGCCTTCACCGACAAGGGCTTCGCTGCATGGCTAAGACAAGCTGCGCCCGAGTGATCGCCGGATCAGTCTCCCTTATTGCCAGCCTGCTGCTATTCACCCCGAGTTTTCCAGCAGGGGCCGCCCCTGCCAGTCCCGCGCTGATTGCCACACCGGCACAACCGATGTGGAGTGAGTTGGCAACATCACAGAAAATCGTCCTCGCCCCGCTCAGCGACAACTGGGATTCGATGGAAAGTCACGACCAGAAAAAGTGGCTGAACATCGTTGTGCGCTTTTACGAACTGTCGACCGCCGAACAACGCCGTGTCCAGTCACAGATGCAGGAATGGGGGCGACTGAGCCCCGAAGAGCGCCGCGTGGCACGCGAAAACTTCAAAACGGCCAGTCAACTCCCGGCCAAAAAGAAAGAAGAGCTCAAGCAAAAATGGGAGGAATATTCCAGCCTTCCCGAAGCCGAAAAAGAAAAACTGAAAAAACAGGCCAAAACCGCCGCCATCAAACCGGCTCTCCC
>CAYMYD010000028.1:0-16417 GCA_964394535.1 uncultured Propionivibrio sp.
TTGCGCAATCGTTTGCGCACTATAATTATCGCTGTAAACTGAAATTCCGATGAACTGCGATAAGCTGGTAGCGGAGGATGCTCGGTCGCGTGTAGCGTTGGCCTGGGCAGGTAAGATAACGGTTTGTTTTCATGAAAGCGGGAAACACATGGCGACGATGAGCGACGTTGCAAAAGCGGCAAATGTCTCGGTCACGACGGTTTCGCACGTACTGAATGGCACGCGAAAAGTCACTCCGAAAACCGAACAGCAGGTGAGAATGGCCATCCAGCGGGTCGGCTATACGCAAAATTCTCTGGCCCGCTCGCTGGCGATGTCGGCTACCAATACGATTGGCGTGGCAATTCCCACGTTCGCGAATCACTACTTCAGCGAAGTGGTGCGAGCGATTGAAAACGAATGCATGAAAAACGGGCTGATGATGCTGTTCTCGGATACGCATGACGATCCGGAGCAGGAGTTGAAAATTGTCCAGGCATTTCATCAGCGGCGTGTTGATGGCGTGATTCTGGCGCCGGCAGACGATGGCCGTCTTGAGTCCCTGGCCTACCTGCGCAACAGCAAAATCCCGACCGTGCTTGTCGACCACCTGCTGGCGCAGGGATTCGACCAGGTAGGGCTGAAAAACAAGATGGCCACACAGGAACTCACTGCCCATTTGATCGGACATGGGCATGTGCGCATCGGTTTTATTTCCGGCGCTGCCTGGAACTCGACGTCCGCCGAGCGCCTGGAAGGCTATTTTGCCGCGTTGAAAGAAGCTGGAATTCATCGTGATGAAGCCTTGGTCTGTTGCGGTGAATCAGCGATCGAACCGGCAAGAATCGCCGCTCACCAATTGTTGTCTCTTGACCGGCAACCCACCGCGATCGTGACGTCAAACAATCTGATGACCATTGGCACGATGCGCGCGTTGCGGGAAGCCCAGGTCGAAGTACCGAGAGACATGGCGCTGGTGGGCATTGACGATTTCGACTGGGCCGATCTGTTCAATCCGCGCCTGACGGTCATGGCGCAACCATTGGATGAAATTGGTACCAAGGCCTTGAACCTCCTGATCAAACGAATCGAGAATCCCGAAGGACGTCGACAGACCATTCGCCTGTCACCGACGCTGCGCGTCCGCAATTCCTGCGGATGCTCCTGAGCCAGGAAGCCAGAACGGCACCCTGACTCAGGGAGGCGAAGCTTTATGCTTCCAGCGGTTTTTTCAGGAAGAAAAGTGCCGCTGCCGTGACGACGGTTCCGGCCACGATGGCAACGGTATAGCCCATCAGACCCGATACGGCATTGGGCATCGGCAGGACAAAAATGCCGCCGTGCGGGACGTGCAACTGTGCGCCGACGGCCATTGAAATGGCACCGGCGACCGCTGAACCGACCATGATTGCCGGAATCACGCGGAAGGGGTCTTTGGCAGCAAAAGGAATAGCCCCCTCGGTGATGAAGGAAATTCCCAGTGCGGCAGCGGCTTTGCCGGCCTCACGTTCGTCGCTTGAAAAACGGTTGCGGAAAAGCATCGTCGCCAGCGCGATGCCCAGCGGCGGGGTCATCCCGGCGGCCATGATGGCGGCCATCGGTTCGTAGATGTTGCTGGCCAGCAGGCCGGTGCCAAAGGTGTAAGCCGCCTTGTTGACCGGTCCGCCCATGTCGAAAGCCATCATGCTGCCCAGAATGATGCCGAGAACAATCGCACTGCTCCCCTGCATGCTCTTCAGCCAGGCCGAAATACCGGCCAGGGCCGACGCCACAGGTGCACCGACGACGTAGTACATCAAGAGGCCGGTCAGCGTCGCCCCCAGCAACGGCAGAATCAAAACCGGTTTCAAACCTTCCAGGGTACGCGGCAGTTGAATGGTCTGGTTAAGCCAGCGCACCAGGTAACCGGCAAGGAAACCGCCGACGATGCCGCCGAGAAATCCGGCACCGATGCTTTCGGCAATCACCCCGGCAATCATCCCCGGGGCAATGCCAGGCCGGTCGGCAATGGAAAATGCCGCGTAACCGGCGAGGATCGGGATCATCATCTGGAAGCTGGCCTTGCCGATCCAGAAGAGGTTGGCCGCCAACGTGCCTTTGTGGGCGTCGTCATAGACATAGATACCCCCCAAGGCAAAGCCGATGGCAATCAGCAGACCTCCGGCCACGACGAAGGGAATCATGTAGGACACGCCGGTCATCAGGTGTTTATAGGCTCCGGTGCGCGAGGCGGATTTTTCGGCCTTGGCAGCGAGCGCCTGATCGGCGAGGCTTTTCGCCCCTTCACCTTTCTCGCCCTGCTGCACGGCGGCCTGCGCCAGCGCGGTCTGCACCACAGCCGCGCCATCGGTAATAGCCCCTTTGGTGCCGGTTTCGTAGATGCGCTTGCCGACAAAGCGGCTTTTCTCGATCGAGGTGTCAGCGGCGATCAGCACGATGTCGGCAGCGGCGATTTCGGCTTCGGTGAGCTGGTTTTGTGCTCCGACGGAACCCTGGGTTTCAACCTTGATCTGGTGTCCCAGTTTTTCCGCGCCCTGTTGCAGCCCTTCAGCGGCCATGAAAGTGTGCGCAATGCCGGTCGGGCACGAGGTAATTGCGACGATAGTTGCCATGTGATCCTCCTTGGTCAAAAATGGTTTTCAGTTTTCAGACGAACCTGTTCCGCCAGACGCTGCACGACATCGCGCGCAGGCAGATGCGCGCCGAGACGGGTGAGCTTGCCGGCGGCAAAAGCCGTTGCCAGTTGGGCGCTCTGTGGCAATGGAAAGGCGGCAAGCTGTGCTGCAATCACGCCGGCGACCATCGCATCACCGGCACCGACCGAACTGATCGGCTCGATGGGGAGAGGCAGCGCCGTGATGACTTGTTCCGGAGTGACAAAAAGTGCCCCTTCATGCCCCATCGACACGACAACCAGCGTCATACCGGGATGCGCCGCTAGCAGACGGCGGGCCGCGTTGACGATCGAGGCGGGCGAATCGAGTTTGCAACCCAGGCATTCGGCCAGTTCTTCGCGGTTGGGCTTGATGATTTCCGGCCGGGCTTCCAGTGCCTCACGCAGGGCCGCGCCGCTGGTATCAAGTAAAACCTTGACCCCTTGTGCATGAATCTGCCGGATGAGCGTGGCGTAGGTGTCCGTTGGCCAGCCCGGCGGCAGACTGCCGGAAAGAACGACCCAGTGCAGTGTTGGTAGCAGACGCTCCAGGATTTCCGTCAATCGTATGCGCTGCGCTTCAATATCTGCTGCCGTCTGCAAGGGGCCGGGCAGGTTGATGTCCGTCGTCATCCCTTGCGCCGGATCGACCAGCTTGGTGTTGAGGCGGGTGTTGCCGTCGATATACAGGCAATGGTTGTCGATGCCTTTGGCCTTGAACAGCGCTTCAAACAGGGCCGGATTGTTGCGCCCCAGTTGCCCGCTCACGGCAACCTTGATGTCATGATCTGCGAGACAGGAAGCCACGTTGATCGCCTTTCCCCCCGCGTCCTGCTGGGCGCGTTCGGCACGATTGACTTCGCCGGGGACAAGATGCGGGACGCCGATGGTCAGATCGATGGCCGGGTTCAGCGCGATACACAGGACTACCGCGTTGGTTTCTGCTGTCATAGCGCACGCACCTCCTCGGCACTGCCTGCCGCCAGCGCCCGGCGTGCCAGTTGCTGCATGGCGGAATGGGTTTCTGCGCGGATCACGGTTTTGACAGCGGGAATGTCCTGCGGGCTCATGGAGAGCTTGCCGACAGACAGCCCGGCCAATAGTCGCGCACCGAGCGGATCCCCGGCCAGGCCACCGCAGACGCTGACCGGAATTCCGGCCGCGTTGGCAGCGCGCGCCGTCGCGTCAATGAGTCCCAGCACGGCGGGATTGAGTGGGTCGGCCTGCGCAGCGAGTTGCGGATGCTGCCGGTCCATTGCCAGCACATACTGGGTGAGATCGTTGGTGCCGATGGAAAAGAAATCCACTTCCCTGGCAAAACGTTCGGCCATTAGCGCCACAGCCGGGACTTCGACCATGATGCCCAATGGCACTGCCGGCGCATTCAGGGCGCTGCGCACCTCCTTGCAAATCGCTTTCAGCGCCTCAACTTCGCTCAACTGGCTGATCATCGGAAACATGATGGCGAGTGGCCCGTGTGCCGCTGCCCGGTAGAGCGCGCGCAACTGGGTGCGCAGGAGTTCCGGGCGGGCAAGCAGCAAACGCACACCACGCACGCCGAGGAAAGGATTTTCTTCGGTGGGCAGATCCAGATAGCTCACCTGTTTGTCGCCACCAATGTCGAGGGTACGAATCGTCACCGGACGACCGCCCAAGGCATTGATCGTATCCCGATAGACGGCGTATTGTTCATCCTCGCTCGGCGCACTGTCGCGCTCAAGAAAGAGGAATTCGGTACGCATCAGCCCCACGCCTTCCGCTCCGGCTTCCACGGCATCGGCCGCCTGTCGGGCATTGGCGACGTTGGCCAGAACATCCACCTGGTAAGCGTCCGGGGTGATCGCCGCCTGATGCCGATCAGCGCGCATCGCTTCGCAGCGCTGTGCCTGCCCGGCAATGGCGGCCACCGCAGATTCGATGTCTGTTGCGCTGCAATCGAGGTAGAGCGAACCATTGGTGCCATCGATCACTGCCTGCGTGCCGTATTCAATCTGCAAGAGCGAGGGGCCGGCAGCGACCAGCGCGGGAATGCCCAGAGTACGCGCCAGAATGGCCGTATGTGAAGTCGGCCCGCCGCTGGCAATCGCCAGTCCGACGACGTGGCGCATGTCGAGTTGCAGGGTATCCGAGGGAGTCAGGTCTTCGGCGACGATGATGCTCGGTTCGCGCAGTGAAAGGCTTTGCCGTTCAATCCCCAGCAGGGCCGCCAGTACCCGCTCTCCCACGTCCTTCAAGTCCAGCGCCCGGGCGGCCAGTAGCGGGTCGGGGAGCTGGCTTTGCTGGCTGACACGGGTATCGATCACCTTTTTCCACGACCAGGCTGCACCGTGTCCGCGCATGATTTCGGCAAAAGCGGCCTGGATCAGGCCGGGGTCGGCGAGCAATTCGCGTTGTGCCGCAAAAATGACCGACTCACTGGCACCGATGCGCTGGCGGGTTTCCTCCTCCATTTCGCGTAAAACGGCACTGACCTTGACGATAGCCGCTTCCAGCGCCGCCCCTTCTGCCATTGCGTCGCTAAACTGATCTTCGACAAGCAGCGTGTCAGCCTGGTGCCGAACGATCTTGCCGATGGCGAGGCCCGGACTCGCGGAAATCCCCTGCTGTACGCGGCTGGCTGCCTGGGGTTTCCAGCCAGGTGCGCAGGCTCTGGCGCGTTCGGCGGCCAAACGGGCGCGTTCGGCGTCGGCGATTTCTTCGGCAGAGAGGCGAGAAACGGTTTCGGCCAGATCTTTGACCGCGTTGGCAGCCCCTTCTCCACGCGCAGCAAGGCGGATTTTTTGCCCGCAGGCAATCCCCAAGCTCAAGAGCGCACTGAGCGCCTTGGCATCCACTGCTTCGCCCTCCTTGAGCACGCGAACCATACAGGCATGGCGACGGGCGGTTTCCACCCACTGCGTTGCCGGACGGGCGTGCAGACCATTGGGGTAATCGAGCACAAGTTCCATCTGCGCATCCGCTACCCACTGATCAGCTGGCGGACTGGGCGGACAGTAGGGCGTATCGGTCAGCGCGGCGATGATGCGTTCCGCTTCGGTACAGGTCGAGAGTTCCTCAATCGCCCCTTCCTGCTGCATCAGACGGGTCAGGCGACGCAGGATGGCGATGTGTTCGTCGGATTGCGCGGCAATGGCCACCATCAACCGTGCCTGCTTGCCTTCCTGCCACGGCACGCCCTGCGGGGCCTGGATCACGGCAATCCCGGTGTGCAGGACATGGTGCCGGTCTTCGATCATCCCGTGCGGAATCGCCACCCCGGCACCGAGGAAAGTATTGGAAACCGCCTCCCGCTTCATCAGGCTCTCGATGTACGGCGCGGCGATATAGCCCGCGTCGAGCAACATCTTCCCGGCCAGACGGATGGCTTCTTCCTTGGTCTGTACAGGCGCCTGAATGGCGACACAGTTTTTTGTAATCGTTTTCATCAGCCCTCCAAGAGAAAATCAAACAATCGGACAAGTGCATTTGTAATCGATTACAAACATTCTGTCAAACACTTTTACAAAAATAATTTTATCGGTTACAAATCCGGCGATTATTGGCGTTTTTCTGGGATAATTTGAGGGATTTGATCGTAATCGTTTTCAGAGAGGCGGGGATGGCTAGTATTCGGGATGTAGCAGAACAGGCCGGTTTATCGGTCGCGTCGGTTTCGCGGGTACTCTCCGGTTTGCCGGGCGTCAGTGAGGCGACGCGCCAGCGCGTCATGATGGCGGTCGAAGCGCTCGGCTACCGCCCCAATCTCGCTGCTCGCCGCCTGCGTTCGCAGCGTACCGACACGCTGGGCCTGATCGTTTCCGATATCCGCAATCCCTACTTCACGGAAGTCAGCCGCGCCGTCGAAGATGTTGCCTACGCGCACGGTATGCGGGTCATGTTCTGCAATACCGACGAGAACCCGGAGAAGGAAAATTTTTATCTGGAGATGATGCGCGACGAAAATGTGGCCGGGGTCATCCTTTCACCGACCCTGGATTTTCTGGCGCACCCGCATCAGCACAGCTTTCCCTTCCCCCTTGTCCTGGTCGACCGATGCGAGAGCGACACCGCCACTGATGCAGCCGTTCTTGACAATGAAGACGCAGCGCAGCGACTCATCCGCCATCTTTTGGAAGAAGGCTATCGACGCATCGTTTTCTTCTACGGTGCCGCCAGCGCGACCGGACGGCAGCGTCTGAAGGGCTATCAGACCGCATTGGCCGAAGCCGGATTACCCACTGATTCCCTGGCGCTCAAACCGACGACCGATGCCGCCTTTGAAGCCATGAACGCACTGCTGAAAGAACGGCCCGAATTGCCGGAGGCGGTTGT
Source organism: uncultured Propionivibrio sp. (assembly GCA_964394535.1). Classification (GTDB taxonomy): domain Bacteria; phylum Pseudomonadota; class Gammaproteobacteria; order Burkholderiales; family Rhodocyclaceae; genus Propionivibrio. The sequence continues at coordinate 6,944 of CAYMYD010000028.1, forward strand.
CGCCAGTAGCGGTCTGATCCTGCTTGGTCTGGCACAGGCCTTGCGTGACGCTGGCCTGAACTGCCCCGACGATATTGCCTTGGCCGGTTTTGACGACATGCCGTGGACACGCGTCGTCACTCCGGCAATCACCGTCATCGCCCAACCCACTTACGAGATCGGACGCAGCGCCATCGAACTCCTGCTCGCCCGCATAGCGCAGCCCGAACAGGCGCAGCGTCGCATCATGCTGCGCGGCGAGTTGCTGATTCGTGGATCAAGCCGGAACAGGCATTGATCTGCTTGATCCAGACCGCTAAGCCAGAAAACGCACCTCACTTGCCAGACGTTGCAAAACGCTTGCCGAAGGGGGTGAAGCACCGGCCGCGAGGCAGGCGCCGGCACCGGCGGCCAGGGCGACGCGCAAATGTTCGCCCCAACCGGCCTGAGGCTGGCGCATCAGGCTGCTGAGCAGTCCGGCCAGGCTGGTGTCGCCCGCACCGACCGTATCGACCACCTCGATTTTCGGCGGCATGGCCTGCCAGCATTGACCGTCAGCGTAGATTGCTGCCGATTGCGCTCCCTGGGTGAAGAAACAGGCTGCCGCCGGATTGAGCGCGCGTAGCCGGGCCAGCGCGGCTGCTTCGTCAGTCGTGCGGAACAGCCCACGCAGGTCTTCTTCCGAAACCTTGATGAGATCGGCCAGCGCTGCCATGCGGGCCAGGATGGGGTCGTAACGTTCATCCATGAGATTGCGGAAGTTCGGGTCGTAGCTGATCTTCACGCCCTGCTGCCGCAAGCGTTCAGCCAGGGCGACCAGCCTGTTGCCCAGCGGTTGCCGCACCAGGCTGATGCAACCGAAGTGCGCCCAGCGCACTGCCTGCATCCAGCCGGATGGCAGATCCTCAATCGAAAAGTGCAGGTCGGCGCTATCGTCGCCGATGAAGTAGTACTGCGGCGGATGGGTTTCATGCACCACGGCCAGCAGCGGGGATTTCGCCAGGCGTTGCGTGAAGCGTAAATCCAGTCCGGCTCGTTGAGATGCCTGCCACATTGCGTCACCAAAACAGTCGGCACTGATCGCGCCACCAAAGGCACTCGCCACGCCAAAGTGCGCCATGACCATCGCCACATTCCACGGTGCGCCGCCAGGAACGCTTTGCCACTGGTTAGGCCCGGTGCGGATGAGGTCCGTCAGGGCTTCGCCAAAGGAAATGAATGCAGGAAACTGCGCTTCAGTCATTGATGACTCCCATGCCGCGTAAAACGTCAAAACAGGCACCGATATTGTGGTAATCGACCTTGCCACCGGGGCTTTTCTCCCGCGTGTGGTTCAGGTTGGCCGCATCCAGGATGCGGAACCAGGCTCCTTGCCGGTGATCGACGAAGTGCTGCCAGCAGTAATGCCATAGCCGGTCATACCACGTCCAATAATCCGCCTTGCCAGTGCGCAAGGCCAGGAGCGCGGCGGCGGCGAAGCTTTCCGCCTGTACCCAGTGATATTTGTCGCTGTCGCAGATCGAGCCGTCGGGGGCAAAGCCGTAGAACATGCCGCCGCGCTCGTGATCCCAGGCGTGTTTGATGGCAGTGTCGAACAGTGCCTCGGCGCGTGGCAGATGCCAGTCGGCGGGGTGTAGGGTGTCGAGTTGCAGCAGCAGCTTGGCCCATTCCGTATGGTGGCCGGGCTGATAACCCCAGGGGCGGTAAATATTGGTCTTGTCGTGCAGGTTGTATTCCCAATCGACCGACCAGTCGGCACGGTAATGTTCCCAGATCATGTCTCCGGCAAGCGCCGCCTGACGGCAGGTAATCGCCTGCGCCAGCGCTTCGGCGCGTTCCAGATAGCGTTGTTCACCCGTTGCCCGGAAAGCGGCAATCATCGCTTCGCAGGCGTGCATGTTGGCGTTCTGCCCGCGATAGGGGGAAAGCGTCCAGTCCGGCGCGGCCTCGTCGGCGTAGAGCCCGACGGCGGGCTCCCAGAAGTGCTTTTCGGTCAACTCGAAAGCCTCTGCCAGCCAGCCCTTGGCTTCCGCTACACCACATAGCACCGCGTGGGCGTAGGCGAGCATGACAAAGGCCATGCCGTAACAATGGCGGGTGGCATCCAGCACGGTCGCCTTCCCTTCGTGCCAGTCGATCAGCCAGGCATAGCCGCCCGTCGCCGGGTCACGGAAGGCCGTGCGCAGGAAATCCAGAGCATGAATCATGTCGCGCCGGTAACGAGTTTCACCTGTGGCGCGGTAAAGCATGGCGTGGGTGACAACAAAGCGCGTGGCATTGACCAGATGCCGTGTCCGCGCATCGAACACCGTGCCGTCGTCAAGATAAAAGTGGTTCATCCCGCCGGAAGAGTCAATGGCCCGGCCTTCATAGAAGGCCATGCACCAGCGCAAATGACCATGCAGAAAAGCGGGGGAACAAAAATCGGGGTAAGCAGGGAAGGTCATGGCCAGACTCCAGAGCTGATCAAGGGTGGAAAGGTCATTCGTCGGCACTGCGCCAGCCCCAGCGCCCGGCCAGCGCCAGACAGTCCTGAACAGGCATCACACCGGCGGTGGTGGATAAGGAACGCAGCGCGGCCGCCGCCGTACACAGGCCCAGGCTCAAGGCTTCATCCAGCGGCCAGGCTTCGTGCCAGCCGTAAAGCACCCCGGCAGCGAAAGCATCCCCTGCGCCATTAGCTCCTTTGATGGCTTCAGCCGGAACAGCCAGCGAGCTGCGCGTGATAAGTGCTCCTTCGCGGGTTGCCGCCACGCAGCCGAGCGGGAAATGAATGACAACGAGTGATAGCGGCCCGGCAGCGATGAGTTTCCGGGCTGCTTTTCCGGCGGCCTGCACCGATGTTTTATCCCCGGAAAGCAGGGGGATGCCGCTCAGGATTTCTGCCTCGTAATCGTTGATGATCAGACTGTCCAGGTGCGCGAGGCAAGGAGAGGCGATGCGGTGAATTTCTTCCGGCGCACCGGAGACCATTTCCAGATTGGTAAACAGCCCGGCGGCGCGGGCAGCGCGTAACACCTGTACCCAGCCGTTTTCCCCGGTGGCATCGTTGCGATCCATGCGCGCGTGGATGCCCGGCGCGCCCAGATGCAGGATTTTTGCCGTGCTGTCGGCAAAAGAGAAATCTTCTGGCGCAAGCAGCGCGTTGGCCCCCTGGTGATGGAAAAAGGTGCGTTTGCCGGTGCCCTGCACCGTCATCACGTCGGTATGCGCGGTGGCCACGCCGGGCAGGGAGCGCAAGCCCTGCGTATCAACACCGTGTTCATGACAGGTGGCGTAGAGCAGGCGGGCGGCGTCATCATCACCGACCACGCCGACGGCTTGCACCGGGAAGCCGGGTGCAAGCCGCGCCAGGTCGATGGCCATGTTGTGCGCCGGGCCACCGCCGCGAATTTCGCGTTCGCCGATGTGGGTCAGCGTTTCCTGGGTCGGCCAGTGGCTGATCGTGTTGTTGTGATCAACCAGCCAGCAGCCGCCGCTGATGATGCCGTGGCGCTTCATGCCCACTCTCCCACTCTCTGGCTCAGTCTTCCGCCAGCAGTACGGGGTCGGTGATCGCCAGATCGTCTTCGAGTCCCAGCATGGGACGAATACCGGCCTGGTGCAGCGCGTGGTGATAGAGCTTGACCGCTTCCTGCGCCGTGACTTCGTGCGAAACGACGGCGCGCAGCAGGCGCACCAGTTCCAGCGGGTGCTGGGCAAGGTTGATCTTGCGCCCAAACAGGGCAACCCGCGCCCCGGCCTGTTCGGCACGTGAGATGAGCTCAAAGGCGTCCCGCGTCGTCCCCCTGCTGCCGCCCAAAATGCCGACGATCATGTTTTGTGGCGCGTAGGACGCCAGGCGCGAAAGGGCGTAGCGACCGTTGTAGGCAATCTTGAGGAAGAGCGGATGCTCACTGGAAACGACCCCGGCAAGCGCGCGGACAATCGCATCGGCGATGTAGAGCCCAAGATCCTGCGCCGGAACGCCGACGTCAAACGCCGGATTGAAAACTTCGAGAAAATGGCGCATGCCCAGCTCGGCGGCTTCTTCGCGGAAGGCCGCGTAGGCTTCCAGCATGGCGAGATCACGTTCCAGATGGTTGCTGAAGGTGATCGAATAGAGGCCAAGATCGGCAAAGCGGCGCACCCGATGCAGCCGGGCTGTGCGGAAGGGGCGTGCGGGTTCCGTGCCATAACGTCCGCCACGGGGATGCCAGATGTCGGTCGTGTCGTTGTAACGCACAGCGGGGGTGACGGTGCTGGCGGAAAAACAGCCTTCATTCCCGAGAATTTCTGCGGAAGAAGCGCTCATCAGCATGATGTCGACGAAGCCGGAGCGCGTCATGTTGCGCATGGCCTGCAGATAATCACTGCGCGGGGCAAATTCCCCGCCGAAATTGCCGTGCTGATCGCGCACCAGTCCGGGCGCCATCATCCCGAAGGCCATGTCGGCATCCTTGGCGTCAGCGATGATGAAATCATTCGGGCGGTATTCTCCGGCACGGATACGGGCAAGTTTGTCGTCGAGACTTTTCATGATCATTGCTTCCTGGATATGGGAGGGAATGAGGAGGGGAGAAGGGTGGGCCAAGGGGGCTTTCGGCTTGCGCCCGGAAAAACCTCGTCAGCTCATGCAGCATTACAGCCAACTGACGGTTTTACCCTTTCCCCTTCCCTTCTCCCTTCCCGCATCATCAATTGCTGCTGTTCTGTTTCTGCCGCCATTTGTCGAGCAGGACGGCGAGGACGATGACTACGCCCTTGGCGACATATTGCCAGAAGGACGACAAGCCGAGAATGGTCAGACCGTTGTTCATCACGCCGATAATCAGCGCGCCGATCACCGTTCCCCAGACCGAGCCGACGCCACCGCTCAGGCTGGTACCGCCGAGCACGACGGAGGCAATCGCATCCAGTTCGTAACCAACCCCCCAGTTGCCGTTGGCCGCGTATAGACGACTGGACGACATGGCCCCGGCGATCCCGGAAAACAGCCCGTTGATCGCATACACAAAGAGCAGCACGGTGGTGACCTTGATGCCGGTCAGCCGCGCCGCCTGCGGGTTGCCACCGACGGCGTAGATGTGCAGGCCAAGGATGGTCTTGCGCAGGATGAACCAGGAAACGAGTACCACAGCGGCGGCGACCCAGATCAGCCAGGGAATGGCGAGGAAATCACCGTTGCCCAGCCATTCGAAGGAGGGAATGTCGTTATTCAGCACCGTCGTCCCGTTGGCCAGCAGGTAGGCTGCACCGCGCAGGGCGGTCATCGTGCCGAGCGTCACGACGAAGGGATTGATGGAAAAGTGCGCCACCATCGCCCCGTTAAGCAGGCCGCACAGCAGCCCGGCAATGATGAAGGCGGGTAGCGCCAGCCAGGGCATGGCATCGGGCAGCGAGAACTTCATGCCGATCACCGCCGAGACGGCGAGCATCGAACCCACCGAAAGGTCGATACCGGCGGTCAGGATCACGAAGGTCATCCCGGCGGCCAGCACCAGGTTGATCGCTACCTGACGCAGGATATTCATCGTGTTGTTGGCAGTGATGAAATTCGACGTGCCATCGTCGCTGAAATACAGGGTCAGCCCGTAAAACAGCAGGTACATGACGATCAGTACCGGCAACATGCCCAGACGCTCGAAGGTTCGGCCAAGAACTGATCCACCCGGCTGATTCGGGAGCGCAACCGCGCCTGCTTGTGTTTGACTCATGGAAAATTCCCCCTTGTTTTCATGCGACCAGCCGCGCGTCGTGCGTGGCCAGCGTCATGATTCTTTCCTGATTGATATCCTGCCCCTGGCACTCGCCGGTGACCACCCCTTCACGCATGACCACCACGCGATCACAGATGCCGATGACTTCGGGCAATTCGCTCGAAATCACCACCACGGCGACGCCGCTGGCGGCCAGATCGTTGATGATGCGGTAAATTTCGGCCTTGGCCCCGACATCGACGCCGCGCGTCGGCTCATCGAGGAGCAATACTTTGGGCTGGATTTCCAGCCAGCGCGCCAGCAGCACCTTTTGCTGATTGCCACCGGACAACCCGCCGACGATGCTTTCCGGCCCACCCACCTTGATCGACAGGCGGGCAATGGCCTCACGGGTCAGCTTGCGCAGCATCGGATGGTCGATGACCCCGGCCCGTGAATGGCGTCCCAGCACGTTCATCGTGGTATTGGTCAACGCCGAAAGTTGCAGGAAGAGTCCTTGTCCCTTACGGTCTTCCGGGAGATAGCCAATGCCCAGACGGATGGCATCCAGCGGTTCATTGACCGTGATTTCCTTTCCGTCCAGCAACACCCGGCCCGATGTTTTTGGATCGGCACCGAAAATGAGGCGGGCAAGTTCCGTGCGTCCGGCGCCGACCAGTCCGGCCAGCCCCAGCACTTCACCCGAGCGCACCTGGAACGAAGCGGGTTCGACCTTGCCACCACCGAGATTCTGTACGTCGAGCAGGACTTTTCCGGCTTTGCGGTCCGTCTTGCTCTGATAAAAATCGCCCAGCGGTCGTCCGACCATCATCTGGACGATTTTTGTCGGCTCCAGCTCCTCACTCGTCAGTTCGCCGACGTAAGCCCCATCACGCAGCACCGTGACGCAATCGGCCAAGGCATTGACTTCGGCCATGCGGTGACTGATGTAGATGATGGCGATGCCTTCATCGCGCAGTTTGCGCACGATGGCAAACAGCGCATCGGTTTCACGGTCGGAAAGTGCGGCGGTCGGCTCATCCATGATCAGGATACGTCCGCGATGGACCAGCGCCCGGGCGATTTCAACCTGTTGCTGCTGGGCGATGGAGAGCTTGCGGGCCGGTGTGGTGGCGGTAAAAGGTGCATCAAGCAAACGCAGGATTTCCTCGGTGCGACGGTTCATTTCGGCGGTATCGGCAACTCCCCAACGGGTACGTGGTTCGCTGCCCATGAACACGTTTTCGGCCACGGTCAGATTGGTGGCTACTGATAGCTCCTGATAGATGAGATTGATGCCGGCCGCACGAGCTTCTGCCGGCTTGGTGATGCTGATCGGTTTGCCATCCACCTTGATGATGCCGGCGTCGGGCTGATAAACCCCGGAAAGCACCTTCATCAGCGTACTTTTCCCGGCCCCGTTTTCGCCCATCAGGGCGTGGATTTCATGGCTGCGGACGGTCAGTTTCACGCCGTTGAGCGCACGGGTCGCGCCAAACGACTTGCTGATGCCTTCCATTTCGAGAACAACTTGCCCCATAGCCCCTCCAGACCCGGTTTTCAGCCTTCAGCAAAGGCGTGAAAACGCCTTCTGCTGAAAACTGAAAACCTCAAACTGAACACCCTTCGTTCTTACTTCACCCAGCCCGGATAATCCTTGACGTTGGCCTTGGTAATCAGTGGCACCGGCAGGAGCATGACGGAATCCTTCGGTTTCTTGCCGTTCATGATGTCGTAGCCGATCTTCACGCCTTCGCTGGCCATCTGGTAGGGATTCTGGGCAGCGCTGCCTTCGACCAGGCTGGCCGCATCCTTGAGTGCAACAACAACGTCCGGCGCACCGTCAACGGCGGTGAGGAAGACACCTTGCCGCTTGGCCTGCTTGATTGCCAGCTCTGCGCCGATGGCCGTCGGATCGTTGATGGCGAATACCGCGTCGATCTTCGAATGGGCGGTCAGGAGATCCTGCATGACGGCCATGCCGCCATCGCGGCTGCCCTTGGCGTCCTGGTTATCGGAGAGCACCTTGATGCCCGGGTTCTTGGCCATCACCTGCTTGCAGCCGACGACGCGATCCGTGACGGCGGTGACGGGCGGGCCATTGACGATGACGATATTGCCCTTGCCATTCAGCTTCTTGGCAATGTAGTCGCAGGCGTTGGCACCCGCGGCGACGTTGTCGGACATCACCGTGTAATCGACCCCTTCGGCACCGACGTCAACCGCAATGACGACGATCCCGGCCGCCTTGGCCTTCTTGACCACCGGCGCAATCGCCTTCGGATCAACCGCATTGATGAGGATCAGATCCACCTTGTTGGCGATGAAGTTCTCGATCTGGCCCACCTGGGTATTGAGGTCATACTTGGAGGACAGGGCTGTGACCTTGACGTTCGGATTGATCTTCTTGGCGGCTTCTTCCGTCCCCTTGCCCATGGCAACGAAGAAGGGATTGGCCATGTCACCGACGGTCAGACCAACGGCCTTGAGTTCCTTTCCGGCGGCTGAAGCACCGGCGATGGCGAACATGGACAGGGATGCGAGCAACAGCGGGATAATGCGTTTTTTCATGAAATCCTCCTTGTAGTGAATATTGAATTGGCAGGCGCAGGCTTTTGCCCGCTTATCCGTTGTGATTGCCGTCGGGCAAAGGCGGATGGCACAATCCTGGCACGTTGCATTGCGCAGCAAATTTCAATTGTTTCCGGAAAAGACCGCCGCCATTTCAGGTGTTGTAATATTTGAAACATGAGTAATTCCCTGCCTCCGCGACTCCTGATCGTCGATGACGAAGCCGCCATGCGCGAACTCCTTTGCGACCTGGTCGAATCAGCGGGTTTGCGGGCCACTGCGGTTGCGGATGGTGCGGCGATGCGCGAACAGCTGACGCTTGGCGACTACGCGCTGCTCTTGCTCGACCTGCGTTTGAAGCGCGAGGATGGCCTGACACTGGCGCGGGCCGTGCGCGAAACATCGGCGATTCCGATCATCATCCTGACCGGCAAGGGGGACGAAACCGACCGCATTCTCGGCCTGGAACTCGCTGCTGACGATTACCTGATGAAACCGTTCAATCCACGCGAACTGATCGCCCGCATCCGCGCCCTGCTCCGGCGTACCCGCGGTGAGCAGGTGATGGCTGTGCCGGACACCCGTCCGCAGCAGGCTGTGCGCTTCGGCCACTGGACACTCGATCGGGAGACACGCACCCTGCGTGACGCAGCCGGTCAGCATTCCCCGCTGACGGCCAGCGAATACACCCTGCTTGATGCCTTCTGCCGCAACGCCGGTCGCGTCCTGACCCGCGACGCCTTGCTGGAGTTGCTACGCGGAGAGCATACCGAATCCTTCGACCGCACCATCGATGTCCTGATCCTGCGTCTGCGGCGCAAGATCGAAAAAAATCCCGCCTGCCCGCAGTTCATCCGTACCGAGCGCGGTGCCGGCTATCTTTTTTCGCTGGAGTGAGTTTGCGTGAAAGCGGCTGTGCTGACTCCGTCCCGCTTCCTGCCGCACAGCGTCCGTAGCCGTTTGTTGCTGGTATTTGCCGTCTTTTTTGCTTCGGCGATGGCGCTGGCGCTGATGGGTTGGCTGGGCATCCGTGATACGCGCGAGGCCTTGCAGGATTTTCAGTCGCATGTGCTGCCGGACGTGACCCGCTCGCTCGAACTTTCGCAGCGTATCGCGGCGATTGCGGCGATGGCGCCCTATGTGGCGGAAAGTACCCGCCCCTTCCAGTTGCAGGCCGAGGCGCAGGCACTGCTTGCGCGTGTCGACGAGGCGGAAAAACTGGCTGCCGCCATGCCTGATGAGCGTG
>CAYMYD010000029.1:0-16251 GCA_964394535.1 uncultured Propionivibrio sp.
ATGGTCAAAAAGGAAACCGCCGAGTGGAAAAAGGTCATCCACGACGCCGGCCTGAGCTTCGATTGAGTTCAGCGATTTCTCTCCCCGGAGGATGAAATATCAGGGTGTACGCTGTGAAAGGTGAAACGTGAAACATGAAATGTGAAAAATCAGGCGCTTCGCGCTTTGTAAAGGGAAAACCAATCCGGGGGCGACCGCTACCGGCACGGTTCTCCACATTTCACGTTTCACCTTTCACGTTTCACGGCATTTCAGGTATTTAGGCGCCCTTTACGGTGAAACTTTTCCCGGCATCCGTTGACCAAGGGCCAGACTGACCGATTCCTGTTTTCCCCGGACAGTACAAAACCGGGAATTTCTCATCACTTTCAAAAAGGACGCATCATGACAAGCACAGTGACTCTCGGCGGCAATCCCGTACAGGTTGCCGGTTCCCTCCCACAGCCGGGGCAGAGCGCACCCGACTTTTCGCTGGTTGGTGCTGATCTCGCGGATGTTTCGCTGAAAAATTATGCCGGCAAGCGCAAGGTGCTGAACATTTTCCCCAGCCTGGATACGCCGACCTGCGCCGTTTCGGTTCGCACTTTCAACAAGCACGCCAGCAGCCTGGCCAACACCGTGGTGCTGTGCATCTCGGCCGACCTGCCGTTTGCCCAGAAGCGTTTTTGCGGTGCCGAAGGGCTGGCGAACGTCGTCACCCTCTCCACCATGCGCGGTCAGGAATTCCTCAAGAATTACGGTGTCGCCATCAGCAGCGGCCCGCTGGCCGGTGTTGCCGCCCGTGCCACCATCGTGCTCGATGAAAACAACAAGGTGCTGCACAGCCAACTGGTTGCCGAAATCAAGAACGAACCCGATTACGACGCCGCCCTCAAGGCGCTGGGCTGATCGTCCTTCCAGGCAATCGCAAGTCGCGCTTGCCTGGCGAAGGGAGAAGAGTGGTTTTACCCTTCCCCCTTCTCCCTTCCCTCTTCCCGCCTATGATCAGGGCAACAGCGCCTCGATCTCCGCATTGGCCGTATCAAAGCCCTTCTGCTCGGCTTCCGGCCCCATGTTCAGGCCCTCGGCATAGACGAAATTCACGTTGCTCAAGCCCAGGAAGCCGAACAGTGCCTTGAAATACGGCACCTGCGTATCGGCCGGCTGATCCCGATACATGCCGCCGCGCGCCAGTCCGACATAGACTTTCTTGTTGCTGTCCAGCATGCCCTTCGGGCCGGTTTCGGTGTATTTGAAGGTCAGGCCAACACGGCAGATGCCATCAACCCAGGCTTTCAACTGTACCGGGATGCCGAAGTTATACATCGGCACGCCGAGCACCAGCACGTCTGCCGCCTGCAGTTCGGCGACCAGCGCGTCACTCACCGCCACGCTGGCGACCTGTTCCGGGGAACGTTGATCGGCCGGGGTGAACAGCGCGCCAAGGGCTGCTTCATCAAGCAGCGGGCAGGGATTGCTCGCCAGATCGCGGCGCACCACGGTCGCTGCCGGATTCTTCGCTTTCAGACGCGCCACGATGGCATCGGCAACCCGGGTGGAATTGGCCCCTTCACGGCGGGCGCTACCGTTGATCTGTAAAATTTTCATGGTCTTCTCCATCAATCAAGTAAGGTAAAACAGGGCGGGAAAACTGCCAAAGCTATTCTATTGCTTCTGAAACATTCTGATAATAGCCCGATTCGGCTATCATTATCCCGATCATGGAACAATACGACCCCAAAGACCTGCTGATCTTCGCCCGTGTCGCCGAGGCGGGCAGCTTCAGTCGTGCCGCCGAATGGATCGGCCTGCCCAAATCCACCGTCTCGCGCCGCGTCACCCTGCTCGAAGAGCGCCTGGGCGAGCGGCTGATCCTGCGCACCACCCGTCGCCTGGCGCTGACCGAATTCGGCCAGCAGTTGCTCGAACACGCCCGCCAGATCGCCGCCGAAGTCGATGCCGTCAAGGCCCTCAGCGAACACCGCCAGTCGCGCCCCAGCGGTCGCCTGCGCGTATCGATGCCGAGCGACTTCGCCACCCTGCTCCTGACCGACATGCTGGCGACGTTTGCCGCGCAGTATCCGGAAGTTTCGCTGGAACTTGACCTCTCGCCACGACACGTCGACCTGCTCGAAGAAAAATTCGATCTGGCAATCCGCATCGGCGACCTGCCCGACGACACCCTGCTGGCCGCCCGCCGCATCAGCCTCTTCCGCAATGCGCTCTACGCCGCCCCGGTCTATCTGGAACGTCATGGCGAACCACAAACGCCCGACGACCTGATCCGACATCAATCCCTGCGCCTGCTCGGCCATCAGGGCGAAGCCGTCGCCTGGTTGTTGCTGCACGGCAAGCAGCAACGGGAATGCACGACACCGGCGCACATCATGGCCAACTCGCCCGGATTGCTCGTTCAACTGGCCTGCGCCGGGGCCGGTATCGCTGCCGTCCCCGAATATTTCGCCGCACCGGGGGTACGTCGTGGCGAACTGCGTCGTGTGCTCCCCGAATGGCACCTGCCGGCCCACGCCGCCTGGGCCGTCTTTCCCGGCCGCCGCCTGATGCCCACCAAAACCCGAGCCTTCATCGACCTGCTGCAAATCACCCTGGCCAAAGCGCCGGGCAACGAATGAATTTCCCTCCCTTCATTCAGGAAAAACCATGAGCAAACGCACCCATGTCATGCCTTACCGCATCGCCTTTTCCGATTGCGACCCGGCCAAGATTGTCTTTTTTGCCAACTACTTCAAATGGTTCGACACCGCCGGCCGCGAATTCTTCACCGCCTGCGGCATCCCGAACTGGATCGAGACCGAACGCGAGCGCGGCATCATCGGCAACCCGCTGGTCAGCGCCCATGCCGACTTCATGGCCCCGGCCACCTACGGCGAGGACATCGAGATCGAATCCTGGGTTGAATCCTGGGGCAGGACCAGTTTCGTCATGGAACACATCGCCCGGCGCGGCGACACTATCCTCGCCAAAGGCCGTGAAGTACGCATCTTCGCCGTGCGCGTTTCCGAAGACCCGCCACGCATCAAGGCCATCCCCATCCCGGAAGACATCAAGGCGGCGTGCTCGTAGGCGACGAAAAGGGGTGACAGGACTTGCCCGAAACGGGCAGCAATGACAACATGACGGCCATTCTGCAACCACCGAGCGCTTTCATGCCTGCCAGCCCGAACACGCCGATCACCACCCTGCTGGCCAGAATTCCGCTGTTCAGCGGTCTGGCACCCGAGGAACTTGTCCGCATCGCCCAGGGTACCCGCGAGATCGTCGCCGCCAAGGGGAAAACGCTCTTTCATCGCGGCGACCAGCCGACCGGTTTCCATCTGGTCACGCAGGGGCAGGTCAAGCTCGCCGTCAGTTCTTCACAGGGAAGCGAAAAGGTCGTCGAGATTCTCTCTCAAGGGCAGCTTTTTGGCGTGGCCATGATGTTCCTGGGCAAGCCCTACATCACCCATGCCCAGACGTTGAAAGATTCCCGCCTGCTGTTCATCTCGAAAAGCGCCGTTTACGACGAACTGGAACGCAATCCCCGACTCGCCCATGCCATCATCAAGGCACTGTCGATGCGCCTGTTCGACCTGATCTCCGATGTCGAAGCCTACTCGCTGCATACCGGCCGACAGCGCGTCATCGACTACCTGCTTGACGCAGCCGACACTCCCACGCTCCCGCTGGTCATCGACCTGCCAACCAGCAAAGGCATTGTCGCCTCGCGCCTCAATCTGACGCAGGAACATTTCTCACGCATCCTGCGCGAACTTGTCGACGCCGAATTGATCGTCGTCGAAGGACGAAAAATCATCGTTCCCGACATCCCGGCCTTGCGCAACCACAAGCACTGAATGGGAGACATCACCCTGAAACAAAAATCTGCCATCCTGCCCCTCACTGCAAATGAGGAACACGGCATGGATTTACTGCTCTGGCGACACGCCGAAGCCGAAGACGGCTTCCCGGATGCGCGGCGGCGGCTGACCCTGCGCGGGGAAAAACAGGCGCGGCAGATCGCCGCCTGGCTCAAGGAAAACGGCCCGGCCGATTTGCGCGTGATCGCCAGCCCGGCGACACGTTGCCAGCAAACCGCCGAGGCACTCGGCCTGCCCTTTGAAACCGACCGGCGCTTGAGCATCGAGGGTGATGTCACCACCTTGCTCGCTGCGGTCAACTGGCCTGACGGCGACAAGTCCGGTGCGGTACTGGTCGTCGGCCATCAACCCACCCTCGGCCAGACCGCCGCCCTGCTGCTGTCCGGAACAGAAGCCAACTGGACGATCAAGAAAGGCGCGCTGTGGTGGTTCAGCAATCGCACTCGGCGCGAAGAAACACAGACGATCCTGCGGGCGGTCGTGCCGCCAACATCAGGGAAGTGAGAAGGGCAAAACCTGCTGTCGGCAATGATTCTGTGGGAAGAACAGGGGTTTATCGGGCAAGATCTGATCGTTCCCACGCTCCTGCGTGGGAACGATCAAGCACCCTCCCCCCTTCTCAGAAGCACCTCCCGCATCCGTCAAAGCTGGTAAAATACGGCGCTTGTCGATATTGACGAGGACGGCATGAACTTGCAGGGGTTTGCGTGGCGGTCGATCAAGACCAAGGTGGTTTTTGCCACGCTGGGCATTTTTGTTCTCTGCATCTGGACGCTGACCTTCTATGCCAGCCGTTTCCTGCGCGAGGATATGGAGAAACTGCTCGGCGAGCAGCAGTTTTCGATGGTGTCGCTGGTCGCACATCAGGTCAATCACGAGTTGGGCGAACGTATCCGCACACTTGAACAACTCGCCCTGCAGGCAGCGACCCGTCCCGGCGACATGCAGTCGCAGATTGCCAACTGGAACGACCTCTACGACCGCTTCAATGGCGGGGCGTTCGCCACCGACGCCACCGGCAAGGTCATCGCCGCCCTGCCCCTGAGCGACGAACGGATCGGCGTCAATCTCATGGAACAAGGTCGCCTGACCGCCACCCTGCAGGGCGGCCAGGCCGTGATTGGCGAACCGTCCATCAACCCGTTCACGCCGTATTCGAATGAGCCGGTGATCATCATCAGCGTTCCTGTCTGGAATCGTCACGGGCAGATCATCGGCGCGCTCGGCGGGATCATCAGCCTGACCGAGTCGAACTTCCTCGACCGCATCATCCGCAGCCATTACGGCAAGGGCGGTGCCTATCTGCTGATCGTGCCGAAACAACGTCTGATCGCCACGGCGACCAACAAGCAGCGAGTGATGGAAACCCTCCCGCCACCGGGCATCAACCCCCTGCTCGACCGCTTCCTCCAGGGCAAGGAAGGCGTGGGCGTCACCAACAACCGTTTGGGACAGAATATTCTTGCTGCGGCCAAAATCGTTCCCATTGCGGGCTGGTTTGTCACCTCCCAAATGCTCGCCAGCGAAGCCTACGCGCCGATCCGGGAAATGCAGCGGCGCATGGTGCTGGTTTCGCTGGTATTAACCCTGCTGACCGGCTGCCTCATCTGGTTTTTGCTGCGCCGCCAGCTTTCGCCGCTGTTTTCTGCTGCACAGGAACTGGCGACGATGGCCACTGCCGCCCAGCCGCCCCAGCCCTTGCCTATCGTTCGCCACGATGAAATCGGCCAGTTGATCAGCGGTTTCAACCAGATGCTGGATACCCTGAGCCAGCGTGAGGCGCTGCTCACGCAGATTTTCGACACCTCCAGCGTGGGGATTTTCCTGATCAGCCCGGAAGGCCGCATCACCCGGGCCAACCAGCGCATGGTCGAAATGTTCGGCTGGCCGATGCCGTTGCTGATCGGCTGTCAGTACATCGAGCTGCTCCATCCTGACGAACGCAAGGCCGGACAATTGAGCATGGGGCAACTGCTCTCCTGTCAGACCGACTCGGTTGACCTGGACCGGCGTTACCAGCGCAAGGATCAGAGCACGTTCTGGGGGCACCTGAGCGGTCGCAACTTCCGCGACGCGGGGACGGCCCGTCATGGCATCGTCGGCGTCATTGCTGACATCGACCAGCGCAAGCAGGCCGAAGCCCGGCTCTTCCTGGCCGCCAGCGTCTTCTCGCACGCCCGCGAGGGGATCACCATTACTTCGGCCGACGGCCTGATCATCGACGTCAACGAATCCTTCACGCGCATCACCGGCTACCCGCGCGAAGAAGTGCTGGGAAAAAATCCCCGCTTGCTCAAATCGAACCATCATGAGCCCGAATTCTATGCGGCGCTGTGGCGCGATCTGCTGGCCAACGACTACTGGCATGGCGAAATCTGGAACCGGCGCAAGAGCGGCGAACTGTACCCGGAGCTGCTGACGATCAGCGTCGTGCGTAACGAACAGCGGGTCATCCAGCATTTCGTCGCGCTATTCACCGACATCACGCCGATGAAGGAGCAGGAAGAAAAGCTGCGCAGCATGGCGCATTTCGACATGCTCACCCTGCTGCCCAACCGCGTGCTGCTGGCCGACCGCATGCAGCAGGCGATGGCACAGGCACAGCGGCGCAAGCAACCGATGGCGGTCGCCTGCCTTGATCTGGACGGTTTCAAGGCAGTCAATGACACCTATGGGCACAAAAGCGGCGATCAGTTGCTGGTCGCCCTGTCGCAGCGCATGAAAGCGGCGCTGCGCGAAGGCGATACGCTGGCCCGTCTGGGCGGTGACGAATTCATCGCGGTGCTCTCCGACCTCGACGGCACCGACGCCTGTCTGCCGATCCTGAACCGGGTGCTCACGGCGGCCTCGCAGCCGGTACACATTGACGGGCAGGTACTGCACGTCTCGGCCAGTCTGGGCGTGACCTTCTACCCCCAGGGCGAAGCGGTGGATGCCGACCAGTTGATGCGTCAGGCCGATCAGGCGATGTACGAAGCCAAGCTGTCTGGCAAGAACCGTTACCAGATTTTCGACACCGAACAGCACCGCCACGCACGCAACACGCACGAGAGCATCGAAGACATCCGGCGTGCGCTGCTTTCCGGCGAACTGGAACTCTACTACCAGCCCAAGGTGAACATGCGCACCGGCATCGTGCTCGGCGCCGAAGCCCTGCTGCGCTGGCAGCACCCGGAAAGAGGGCTGATCCCGCCCGCCGTCTTCCTGCCGGTGATCGAAAACCATGTGCTGGCCATCGAACTCGGCGAATGGGTCATCGAAACCGCGCTCAAACAGGTTGAAGCATGGCGTCGGCAAGGGATGGATCTTTCGGTCAGCGTCAATGTCGGTGCCCGCCAGTTGCAACACCCGGATTTCGTGGCGCGGGTACAGGAAATGCTCACTGCACATCCGGCACTGACACCGGAAGACCTGGAAATCGAAATCCTCGAAACCAGCGCGCTGAAAGACCTCGCCAGTGTCTCGCGGGTCATCAAGGCCTGCCAGGAATTCGGCATCCGCTTCGCCCTGGATGATTTCGGCACCGGCTATTCCTCGCTCGCCTATCTCAAACGCCTGCCGGTCAGCCAGATCAAGATCGACCAGGATTTTGTCCGCGACATGCTGGGCGATCCGGACGACCTGAGCATTCTCGACGGCATCATCACCCTGACCAAGGCTTTCCACCGCCAGGTCATCGCCGAAGGCGTCGAAACTGTCGAACACGGCACCATCCTGCTGCAACTGGGTTGCGAGCTGGCGCAGGGCTACGGTATCGCCAAAGCGATGCCGGGAAACCGCTTCGTCGACTGGCTCGCCACCTGGCAGCCCGACCCGGCCTGGCAGGGCAGCAGGCCGGTCAACCGCGACAAACTGCCGCTACTGTTTGCCCTGGCCGAACACCGCGCCTGGTTCATCGACATGGAAAATTATCTCGGCAGTCAGGGCAGTCTTACCCCGGCGTGCCGAAACCAATGCCGTTTCCAGCGAAGAATCGGCAGCGACACCCGGGAAAGGTACGGCAGTCACCCCGACTTCCAGGCCATGGAAGCCCTGCACCAACGACTGCACGACATCGCTGACGAACTCTGCCAACTCTCCCGCGAAGGCCACCGCGAGCAGGCCGCCAGCCGCCTCGACGAACTGCGCACCTGCCGCGACCAACTGCTCGAACGGCTGCAGAGCCTGGTGGCTGGTGCTTAGTGGCTGGTGAAAATTCAGGCGCTGCGCGCTTTGAAAGAAAAAACCAATCTCGTTACCATTGCCACTGGCATGGTTTTCCACTAACCACCAGCCACTAACCACAGCAGGAGGATGTCGTGCGCGCTCAATCGTCAAAAACCGAACTGTTCGACCCCTACCGGGCCGGTTATGCACTGGGTCAGGAACTGGCCGCGCTGATGCCGGAAGTTGTCTTCCTCTATTCCTCGACGCATTACGCGGTGCCGGAACTGCTCGAAGGTCTCTACGAAGCCCTGGGTTCCGATGAGGTCATCGTCATCGGCAACTGTGGCGGTGGCGTTTATGAAACCACCGGCGTCACCGATCAGGGGGCGGTGGCGCTGGGTCTGAATTCGGATGGCAAGGTCTGCTGGAAAATCACCAGCATCGAAAATGCCGATCAGGATCTGGGCAGCAAACTGGAAGCACAGTTCGGCACGCTGGAACACGATGGGCAACTGCCAAGCATCGCTTATCTGGCCGCTGACTTCCGCATCGAGGCACATACGCTCGAAAACTACATGCACACGCATTTCCGCTTTCCGGTGATTGGCGGTCTGGCGGCGGACAACCTGCTGACGCGCCCCATGGCACAACGCTCCAGCTACCTCTACGTCAACCGGCAAATCATGAACAGGGCCGTGGTGGTACTGGCCGCCTACGGACCGGTGAATTTCTCCATCACGGTAGGCAACTCGATCCATTGCGTCGGCACCCCGGCCAGCGTTGACCACGCCGAGGGCAACCGCATCTACCGGATCGACGGCATTCCGGCCAGCCAGTTCATCCAGCGGGAAACCGGCAGCTACCTGCTGAGCAGTGACGTCGCCTTTGTCCTGCTCAAGGTTTCCAGCCCGGAAACGCCGGAAGCCGGGCGGCTCTGCGCCGTCATTCCGGGGGAAGTCTCGCCGGACGAGTCCCTGCGCTCGATTTATCGTGTTCCGTCAGGCAGCCGGGTGCAGGTAGCGCTGGCCGAACCCCCTGAACTGCTCGCCGATGTCGAAGTCATTGCCGACGCCCAGAAAGCTGCCGACAAGCACCCGGTCGCCGCCCTGATCGTCAGTTGCACCGGCCGAAAACGGGTGCTGGGCAAACAGACGCATCACGAAGTCGACGCCCTGACCGCCCGCTTTCCCGGCCTGCCACTCATCGGCTTCCCCTCGCACGGCGAAATTGCCCCCTTGAGTCTGCCAACGGGCTATACCGGCAACCATTTCCACAACATGACTTACGTGCTGCTGCTGATCGAAGCCTGAAGCTGCTGCCTGCACAGCACGACCTCGTTTCACCCTTTGCTGATCGTTCCCACGCTCCTGCGTGGGAACGCATCGTCTGACGCTCCAGCGTCGCCTTCTGCGCCCGCGCAAGCCACCAAGGCGGGGGCGAATGGCTCTGACCTCGCAGCCCCCTGCGGGCCGAACCGTTTTTGTCTCTTTATCAATACATTGTTATTGAACAGAAGAGTCATTGAGACTATCATCGCCATGGTGGCAAAGGCCTTTCCGCCAGACTTCGAAAAACAACTGAACTGGCTGATCCGCTTGCGCTGCTCCCCCGATACTCGCGGCTGAAAACAGCCTGTTTGCAAGGATTTTTGTGCGCGCCCTGTCATCAAAAACCGAACTGTTCGATCCTTACCGGGCTGGTTTTGCGCTTGGCGAAAACCTCGCCGCACTGGCACCGGAAGTGGTCTTCCTGTACTCCTCGATGCACTATGCAACGCCGGAACTGCTCGAAGGACTTTATGACGGCCTGGATTCGGACAAAGCAATCATCATCGGCAACACCGGCGCCGGCATTTATGAGACCTCGGGCTTCATCACGCAGGGCGCTGCCGCCCTGGCGCTCAATTCCGACGGAAAGATCGACTGGCAAATCCATTGCATCGAAAACGCCGACCGGAAGTTGACTGGCAAGCTGGAGCAGGTACTCGCCTCGCTGCCCACGGATCGCGAGCCACCCTGCCTGGCCTATGTTTCTGCCGATTTCCGCATCAACGCGCAGGAACTTGAGCAGTTCTTGCAGAAACACATTCCCTATCCGGTCATCGGCGGTCTGGCCAACGATGACCTGCTCATGCGCAACTGCTACATCTACGCCAACCGGCGGGTCATCGAAAAGGGGCTGGCGGTCCTGCTGGCCTATGGCCGGATGAATCTCTCCCTGGCCGTCGGCAACACCCTGCACTGCATCGGACATAGTGGTCTTGTCGAACAGGTTGACGGCCAGCAGGTTTTCCAGATCGACGGGATCTCGGCCAGCCGCTTCATCGAACGCGAAACCGGCAGGCCGATGCTGCACACGGACATTTCCGTTGTCCTGCTTGAGGTTTCCGGCCCGGAAATGCCGCCCGTCAAACGCCTGCGTTCCATCATCCCCGAAGACCACCACGGCGACCAGAGCCTGCGCCTGATCTGCGGCATTCCCGTCGGCAGCCAGACGCAGGTTTGCCTGGCCGACCCGACCGACCTGCTCGATAACGTCGAAGCCATCGCCGAGGCGGAAAAGGCCACCGGCAGACGCCCGGTGGCTGCGCTGATCGTCAGTTGCCTCGGACGAAAAATGGTACTGGGCAAAAAAACCCATCAGGAAATCAACGCCCTGACCGACCGTTTTCCCGGCCTGCCACTCCTGGGCTTCCCCTCCCTGGGAGAAATTGCCCCCCTGCGCCAGGATGAAGGCTATTCCCGCAGTTATTTCCACAACATGACCTACGTCCTGTTGCTGATCGAAGAGTGAATCCATGCACGTTCGCTTTCTCAGCCTGATCGACCCCGCCCCGCCCGGCTTTACCAGTGGACACTTCGGCAAGCGTGAGCTGCTCTCCGGCGCAGTCGTCCTGCTGACGCCCTCCAATGAAGCCGCCTGCGCCCTGCTCGACGGTTTTGAATCGCGGGTGGAAGGCATTCTGCTGAGCATTGGCGAAACCGCCATGCACCAGGTCGGCCCCCTGCTCTGGCATCTGAGCCTGCCACAGGCGCAGATCAGCAGCGAAAATGAATCATTGGCGCTGATGCTGGACATTCTGTCCGCCGCCAGTTCGCTGCGCAACCGGGCGGTGATCAACGAGCGCCGCGCCAACCATCTGGCCGACGAGCTTGACACCTGTCGCCATGACTACACGACCATGAGGAACAGCCTCTACAACCAGGTCCTGCGGCTGACCGATAGCGAAAACCGGCTCTCGTCCATTCTCAACAGCACCGACGTGCACGTCTACATGTACGATCGGGACGGCAATTTCCTGTTCGCCAACCAGTCATCCTGCACCTTCCTGGGGATCCAGCAAGAGCAAGTCGTCGGCACCCATGTCAGCCAGTGCTTTGACGCCGCGACGGTCGCCCATATTCGCCAAAGCTCGCTACATACCTGGGAAAA
Source organism: uncultured Propionivibrio sp. (assembly GCA_964394535.1). Lineage (GTDB taxonomy): Bacteria > Pseudomonadota > Gammaproteobacteria > Burkholderiales > Rhodocyclaceae > Propionivibrio. Next base: position 11,436 of record CAYMYD010000029.1, read on the forward strand.
CGGGGAATTCTCCAGCGCCGACGAAATCTATACCCTGCTTTCCAGCGGCAAACTCTACCATTTCAACACCCGCCGCTTCCCGCTGCGCCGGGACGACGGCAGCGTCTACGCCGTCTGTGGCATCTCGATCGACATCGCCGAGCGCAAGGAGAACGAAAAGCGCCAGCGCCTCGCCGCCAGCGTGTTCGCCAGCAGCTACGAAGGGATCGTCATCGCCGACGAACAGAACCGGATCGTCGACGTCAACCCGGCCTTCACGCGCATCACCGGTTATCTGCGCGAAGAGGTCATCGGCCAGCCTGCACTGCAACTACTCTACAGCGGCAAAGGCGAAAAACAACTCGACGAGAGCATTCGCCAGCATCTGGAAAAAACGTCCTTCTGGCGTCGTGAAGTCCAGAACCGGCGCAAGGAAGGGGAAGAGTTCTCCGAAATGCTCAGCGTCACCGCCGTGCGCGACACCGACGGAAAACTCAGCAATTACATTGCCGTCTTCTCGGACATCAGCCAGCTCAAGAAACAGGAATCCGAAATCCACCGGATTTCCTACCATGACACGCTCACCGGCCTGCCCAACCGCCGCCTGCTGCTCGAGCGCATGACCATGGCGCTGACCGAAAGCCGTCGCAACAACAAACTCCTTGCCGTCTGCTGCCTGGATCTGGACGGTTTCAAGACGATCAACGAGCGCTATGGCGAACGCAGGGGCGACGAAATCCTGATCGCCATGGCCAACCAGATCAAGAAGGTCATGCGCGTCAACGACCAGATCGCACGCCTGAGCGGTGACGAATTCTCCCTGATCATCACCGGCCTGGATCGGGTGGAAGACAGTTACAAGGCACTCGAACGCGTCCTGCAGGCGGTCAGAAAGCCGATCGAGGTCGGCGAAGAACAGGTCACCATCACCGGCAGCCTGGGTGCCGCGCTGTTTCCCATCGACAACGTCGACTGCGAAACGCTGATGCGCCACGCCGACCAGGCCATGTACCAGGCCAAGAAATCGGGGGGCAACGTCTATCAGCTGTTCGACGCCGAACACGAACGCCAGTCACAGCAGCACCGCGACACGGTTGCCCGTCTACGTATCGCGTTGCAGAACAACGAATTCGAGCTTTACTACCAGCCGAAGGTCAATCTCTCGACCGGTTGCGTCGTCGGGGCGGAAGCCCTGATTCGCTGGAATCACCCGGAAAACGGCATCCTCTCTCCCAACGCTTTCCTGCACTTTCTGGAAGGCAGTCTGAGCGAGGCCGTCGGGGAATGGGTGATCGATAGCGCACTGACGCAAATGGTGCTCTGGCACGCGGCCGGACTGAGCCTGCCGGTCAGCGTCAATATTGACGGCGCGCATCTTTCGCAAACCAGTTTCGCCGACCGGCTGGCCGACCTGCTGGCCAGCCATGCGGCCCTTCCGCCGGACATCCATCTGGAAATGGAGATCCTTGAAACCGCCGCGCTGGCTGATACCAAGCACGCGGTCAACGCCATCGAGCGTTGCCGCCAGTTGGGCGTGCGCTTCTCGCTTGATGATTTCGGCACCGGCTACTCCTCGCTGACCTATCTGCGCAGCCTGCCGATCGACACCCTGAAAATCGACCAGAGCTTCGTGCGCGACATGCTCGAAGACAAGGACGACATGGGCATCGTCGAGAGTATCGTCCGCCTGGGTTCGGCCTTCAGTTGCTCGGTGATCGCCGAAGGCACGGAAAGCATGGAACACGGTGCCGCCCTGTTGCGTCTCGGTTGTCAGATGGCACAAGGCTACGGCATCGCCCGCCCGATGCCGGCCATGCAAATGGAGGCCTGGGTCCGGCAATGGCACGCCCAAGCCCCGTGGAAACAGATTCAGGGGAGATGAAGCTGGGAAGGGAGAAGAGAGAAGGGGGAAGGGTAAAACCGATCGCCTGCTTCCAGCCCCGAGCCTGTCGGTACGATAGGCGCGAAAAACCGTCAATACCGTGAAATGTGGAAAACCATACCGGTAACGCTTGCACCGGGATTGGTTTGCCCTTTTCAAAGCGCGAAGCGCCTGATCTTTCACTTTTCACATTTCACCTTTCACATTTCACTTTTCGCCGTCTCCCCCCTTGCCCCCTGAATCCGCCCCCAGCCTGAACCGGCAACTGCTACGCCTGATCGTCGTCCAGGTGTGTATTCACTCGTGCATGAGCGGCTCGCGGATGGCGGCGCCGCTGCTGGCGTTGAAGCAGGGCTACAGCCAGTCGGCGGTCGGCGTGCTGATCGCACTGTTTGCGCTGACCCAGGTCTTCTTCGCCCTGCCGGCCGGACGCTACGCCGACCGGCACACGCTGCGCCAGCCCGTCACCTTCAGCGTCGTGTTGACCATCATCGGCACCGGCCTGGCCGCTATCTGGCCGGTCTTTCCGGTGCTCTGCCTGACAGCGCTGCTGTGCGGCGGGGCCACCGGCAGCGCGCTGATCGCCCTGCAACGGCACGTCGGACGCCTCGCCAGCAACCGGGTCGAGCTACAAAAAGTCTTCAGCTGGATGGCCATCGGCCTGTCTGCGGGCAGTTTCATCGGCCCGTTCTGCACCGGCTTCATCATCGACCATGGCGGCTATCAGGCCGCCTTCGTCGCCATGACCCTGCTGCCGCTGGCCTCCTGGTTTCTCGTGCGCGGCACGCCGGAGCTGCCGCTACCGCCGGCCCTGCCGGACGCCAGCCCGACGCGCGCCTGGGATCTGCTGAACAATCCACAGATGCGCCGCCTGTTGATCATCAACTGGCTGCTGGCCTCATGCTGGGACGTGCACAACTTCGCGCTGCCGGTGCTTGGTCACGAACGCGGACTCAGCGCCTCGGTCGTCGGCAGCATTCTCGGCGCCTTCTCGCTGGCCACCAGCGTCATCCGCATCCTGCTGCCGCTGATCGCCAAACGCGTCGCGGAGTATCGCGTCATCCTGGTCGCCATGCTGAGCACCGGCCTCTGGTTCGCCATCTACCCCTTCCTGCCCACGCCGCTGCTGATGGGGCTGTGCTCGGTCCTGCTCGGCCTTTCGCTCGGCTCGGTGCAACCGATGATCCTCAGCACCCTGCACCAGATCACCCCGGAACATCGTCAGGGTGAAGCGCTCGGCCTGCGCATGATGACGGTCAACGCCTCAAGCTTCGTCATGCCGATGCTGTTCGGCTCCATCGGGGCCATCGTCGGCCTGTCCGGGCTGTTCTGGGGCATCGGCAGCGGCGTCGCCCTTGGTTCCCGGCTGGCCGCCCGACTGAAACCCGACAAACCCGCCAATCAGCCGGAAATATAGGTTTCCAGCTGGTTGATGATGAACTTCTGCTGACTGGCGATTTCCTTGACCACGTCGCCGATCGAGAGAATGCCCAGCACGTTTTTGTCAGCGTCGATCACCGGCAGGTGGCGGATGCGTTTCTCGGTCATGATCGCCATGCATTCTTCCAGCGTGCGCTCGGGCGCCACGCAGATCACCTTGCCGGTCATCACCTCGCTGACCAGCGTATGGCGCGAGGCCTTGCCTTGGAGGATGACCTTGCGCGCATAATCGCGTTCCGAAAAAACGCCGACCAGTTGCTTGCCGTCGAGCACCAGCAGCGCACCGACATCGACATCGGCCATGATTTCCAGCGCGCGCAATACCGACTGTCCGGGCGACACCGTGGCCAGCTGCCTGTTTTTTCCGTCGATCAGTTGCCTGAGTGTTTTCATCCTGCATTCCTTTCCTTGAGGTTTTCATGGACTTGCCCAGCTTGGAACCTCGCCGGCGGCAGAAGTTCGCCGCTATCTCTGATATTCTATGTAGCACTCTTTTCAAGGTTGATCCATGTCGATTTTTCGTCAGGCTGTTTTTCATACCACGGTCGCCGACCTGCGCGACCTTCCCGCGGATTCGTTCTGCGAAGTGGCTTTTGCCGGACGCTCGAACGCCGGCAAGTCCTCGGCCATCAACACCCTGGCCAACCATACCCGGCTGGCCTACGTCTCGAAAACACCGGGGCGGACGCAGCACCTCAACTACTTCCGGCTCGATGGCGGCAAGTATTTTGTCGACCTGCCGGGCTACGGCTTCGCCAAGGCGCCGGAAGAAATCCGCGCGCAATGGGAAGGGTTGCTCGCCCCTTATCTGTGTTACCGCTCGCCCCTGGCCGGGCTGGCACTGATCATGGACAGCCGCCATCCGTTGACCGATCTTGACTGGCAGATGCTCGAATGGTTCGCGCAGACCGGCAAGCCGGTGCATGTGCTGCTCTCCAAGGCCGACAAGCTGACCCGGCAGGAGCAGAGCGAGGTGCTGAGCACTGTCCGTACCGCGCTGGCGCGCCTGGGCGAACAATACACGGTACAGCTTTTCTCCAGCCTCAAGCGCACCGGCATCGCCGAAGCCGAGACCGTCCTGGGCCGCTGGCTGGGCATGGAAATCCCCCCGGAAGCCCCTCCCATCCCCCAAGCCGGCAAGCAGGCCCGCCCCAAAAACCGCAAAGCCATCGGCTGGAGCGCCCGCAGCAGCGCAAAAAAACGTGAACACCGCGCATGAAACGGTGATCGTGACCGCAAACCCCGTAGGGGCGGTTCGCGAACCGCCCTTCTAGAGTGTCAAATACGCAAGGTTTTTTCCCTCTTCCCCCTTACCTCAGAAAGCCAAGCATGAATCCGACTCCCAGCTTCCCCGGCACGCGGATGCGCCGGATGCGCCGCGATGACTTCTCCCGCCGCCTGATGCGAGAACATGTCCTGACCACCAACGATTTGATCTACCCGGTGTTCGTCCTCGACGGCAAGGATCGCATTGAACCGGTCGCGTCGATGCCCGGCATCGAACGGCAGAGCCTC
>CAYMYD010000030.1:0-11910 GCA_964394535.1 uncultured Propionivibrio sp.
TACACCACCGACTGGCAATCCTGGGTGCATCTGGAAAGCTTCTCGGCCTGGCACAACACGCTGTTTGCTTCCAAGGATAATGGCTTTGGCGGCCTGGATGCCCGTCTGGTATTCAACAGCCCGCTGCACGTGAAGCACATCGGCAACCTGCAAAAGATGCTGCAGGACGGCATGTTCAGCTACGGCGGTCGCAAGAGCGAGGCGCAGGCCAAGTTCTACAGCGGCGAATGCGCGATGTTCATGGGTTCCTCGGCTTCGCTGGCGAATATCCGCAAGAACGCCAGTTTCCGCTTCGGCGTTGCCACCCTGCCCTACTATCCGGACGTTCAGGGCGCACCGCAGAACACCATCATCGGTGGCGCTTCGCTGTGGGTGATGAATGGCAAGAAGGCGGAAGAGTACAAGGGCGTTGCCAAGTTCTTCACCTTCCTGGCCCGTACCGACCTGCAGGCCGACTGGCACCAGGCAACCGGCTATCTGCCGATCACCATGGGCGCCTACGAGCTGACCAAGGCGTCGGGCTACTACGAGAAGAATCCGGGTGCCGATGTGTCGGTGCAACAGATGGTGGTCAAGACAACCGCCAAGTCGCGCGGCGTGCGCCTCGGCAACCTTTCGCAGATTCGTTCGATTGTTGACGAGGAGCTGGAAGCCGTTTGGGCTGGCAAGAAGTCGGCGAAGGATGCGCTGGATGCTGCCGTTGCCCGTGGTAACGAGCAACTGGAGCGTTTCCAGAAGACAGTGAAGGAGTAATTTCAGTCTTCAGTGTTCGGTGTTCAGTTGAAACCAGAAGCTGCCTCCGCGCGCAGGAATTGACTGAACACTGACCACCAACCACTTGCCACTGAATACTGAATATGGAAAAACGCGTTGTCTTCAACGGTCGTTGGCTTCCGGCACTGCTGTTGCTGCCGCAGCTGATCATTACCCTCATCTTTTTCTTCATGCCGGCAGGCGAGGCGCTGTATCAGTCGCTGTTCCGGCAGGATGCCTTCGGGCTCTCGCTGGAGTTTGTCGGGCTGGAGAATTTTTCCCAGTTGTTTGCCGACGAGAAATATCTGGCCTCGTTTCAGGTCACGGCGGTATTTGCCATCGGCGTGACCCTGCTGGCGCTGACTTCCGCGCTGACCCTGGCCTGGTTTGCCGATCGCCTGCTGCGCGGTGCAACCCTGGTGCGTACCCTGATCGTCTGGCCCTATGCCATCGCCCCGGCCGTCGCTGGCGTGTTGTGGATGTTCATGTTCAATCCGAGCCTGGGCCTCATTTCGTTCTGGCTGAAGGGGATGGGTGTTGACTGGAACTATCTGCTGCGCGGTGACCAGGCGCTATTGCTGGTGATCGTCATTTCGGCGTGGAAGCAGATCAGCTATAACTTCCTCTTTTTTCTCGCCGGTTTGCAGGGCATTCCGAAATCCCTGCTGGAAGCCGCTGCCATCGACGGTGCCGGGCCGTGGAAGCGCTTCACCAGCATTGTTTTCCCGCTGCTTTCACCGACCACCTTCTTCCTGCTGGTGATCAACGTGGTTTACGCCTTCTTCGATACCTTCGCCATCATCGATGCAGTGACGCAGGGTGGGCCGTCGAAATCGACGGAAATCCTGGTCTACAAGGTCTTTCACGACGGTTTCAAGGGGCTGGACATTGGCGGCTCGGCAGCACAATCGGTGATCCTGATGATCATCGTCATCGCTCTGACCATCGTGCAGTTCCGGCACGTCGAACGGCGCGTGTCTTATTAGAAACAGTGAGGAGTGAAGCGTGATGAGCGGGGCGTAAAAACCGATCCGTCACTTCCCTCCTCTCTCCTCACTCTTCACTCCTCACTGCCCTTATGATCGAAAACAATCGCTTCCTCGACATCCTGACCTGGGTTGTGCTGGCTGTCGGCATCGCCATTATCGGCTTTCCGGTCTATGTCACCTTCGTCGCTTCGACACTCACCGCGCAGGAAGTGTTGCAGGCACCGATGACGCTGGTGCCCGGTGGACATTTTCTCGAGAACTACCGCACCGCGCTGGTCGATGGGGTCGGCGAATCAGCCATTCCGGTCGGGAAAATGCTGCTGAACAGCCTGTGGATGGCGCTGGGCATCGCGCTCGGCAAAATCCTGGTGTCGATTCTCTCGGCCTTTGCCATCGTCTATTTCCGCTTTCCTCTGCGCAAACTGGCGTTCTGGATGATCTTCATCACGCTGATGCTGCCGGTCGAGGTACGCATCATGCCGACCTATCAGATCGTTTCCGACCTGGGGCTGATCAACACGCGTACCGGGATGATCCTGCCGATCATCGCCTCGGCCACGGCCACCTTCCTCTTCCGCCAGTTTTTCCTCACCGTCCCCGAAGAACTGGCCGAAGCTGCTCGGGTTGACGGGGCCGGGCCAATGCGTTTTTTCCGCGATGTGCTGCTGCCCCTCTCCATGACTTCGATTGCCGCGCTGTTCGTCATCCAGTTCATCTACGGCTGGAACCAGTACCTCTGGCCGCTGCTGGTGACGACCAATCGGGAGCTTGCGCCGGTGGTGGTCGGCGTAACGCAGATGATTTCCCGCTCCGGTGATGCGGCGACCGACTGGAATCTGGTCATGGCCACCGTCATGCTGGCCATGCTTCCCCCGGCTGCCGTTGTGGTGCTGATGCAGCGCTGGTTCGTCAAGGGGCTGGTAGAGACGGAGAAGTGAGTTTCAAGTGTTCGGTTTTCAGTAAAAACCGAACACCTCCGCAGAACTCCAACTGAAAACCGAATACTGGAAACTGAAAACTAATATGGCCAAAGTACTTCTACGCAACCTCAAAAAATCCTACGGCGAAACGGCGGTGCTGCATGGCGTCAACATGGAGATCGGCGAGGGTGAATTTGTCGTCATCGTCGGGCCTTCCGGCTGCGGCAAATCAACGCTGCTGCGCATGGTCGCCGGACTGGAAGGCATCACCGAGGGCGAAATCGTCATCGGCGGACAGGTGGTCAACCGCCTCGAACCGGCGCAGCGCAATATCGCCATGGTGTTCCAGAACTACGCCCTGTATCCGCACATGACGGTGCGCCAGAACATGAGCTATGGCCTGAAGATTGCCCGGATGCCCACGCAATTGATCAACAAGAAAGTCGACGAGGTGGCGGTCATTCTTGGCCTGACCGAACTGCTCGAACGCAAACCGCGTCAGCTTTCCGGTGGTCAGCGTCAGCGGGTGGCCATGGGCCGTGCCATCGTGCGCGAACCGGCGGTGTTTCTCTTTGACGAACCGCTCTCCAACCTTGATGCCAAGCTGCGCATCCAGATGCGCATCGAACTCGAACTGCTGCACCAGCGCCTGAAAACCACCAGCCTTTATGTCACGCACGACCAGATCGAGGCGATGACCCTGGCTGACCGCATGATGGTGCTCAATGCCGGTGTCGTCGAACAGATCGGTACGCCGGAGGAAGTCTATGCCCGTCCGGCCAGCCGCTTCGTCGCCGGTTTCATCGGTTCGCCGCCGATGAACTTCCTCTCGGTCCATGCCGACGCCTCGGGCGCGCTGGTGGCCGAGGCGGCCAATGGCGGGATTCAGCTGCAGCTTGCCGACCGCCCAGCCGGGTTACCGGAACGTTTCACCATGGGCATTCGTCCCGAACATCTGCAACTCTGTGCGCCGGAAGATGCCATGGCGCAGGCTCAGGTGCGTGTCGTCGAAAACCTGGGGGCCGATGCCAACGCCTATTGCCGTCTGGGCGAGCAGGAAATCATCATCCGCCTGCCCGGCAGCAGCAAAGTGAAGAAAGACGACCTGCTCCCCTTCCGCCCCGTGCCCGACGCCCTGCATTGTTTCGACGCGCAGACCGGGAAACGCTTGTAGCGCACAGGAGATGCTGTGAAAGGTGAAACGTGAAAAGTGAAATGTGAAAATCAGGCGCTTCGCGCTTTGACAATGGATAAATCCATCCCGACACGAGCGTTACCGGCAGGGGTTTCCACATTTCACCTTTCACATTTCACGTTTCACGGTATTCGATGAGCACTTTCTCGGAAAACCTGATCCTCTGGCAGAAGCAGCAAGGCCGACATGATCTGCCTTGGCAGGGGGGGCGTGATGCCTACCGGGTGTGGCTGTCGGAAATCATGCTGCAGCAGACCCAGGTTGCGACGGTTATTCCCTATTACCGGCGCTTTCTCGAATCCTTCCCGGAGGTCACGGCGCTGGCGCGGGCGCCGCTGGATACGGTACTTGAGCACTGGGCCGGGCTGGGTTATTACGCACGGGCGCGCAATCTGCACCGTTGCGCGCAGATCGTCAGTGAGCGCCATGCCGGGCAGTTTCCGCCGTCGGCGGTGGATCTGGCCGACTTGCCGGGCATCGGGCGCTCGACGGCGGCGGCGATTGCCGTTTTCGCTTTTGGCGCGCGCGCGGCGATTCTCGACGGCAACGTCAAACGGGTGCTGACGCGCTGTTTCGGCGTTGAAGGTTTTCCCGGCGCGGCAGCCGTCGAGCGTTCCCTGTGGGCCCTGGCTGAAAGCCTGTTGCCGACACAGGAGATCGAAGCCTATACGCAGGGGCTGATGGATCTGGGCGCCAGCCTGTGCGCGCGTAGCAGGCCACAGTGCGCGCTTTGTCCGCAGCAGGCCCTGTGTGTCGCCTGCCGCGAGGGCCGACAGGATGAATTGCCGCAGCGCCGTCCGGCGAAGGTGCTGCCTGAACGGGAGGTTCATTGGTTGCTGCTCTGCGATGGCCAGCACGTGTTTCTGGAAAAACGGCCACCGACCGGCATTTGGGGAGGGCTGTTGAGTCTGCCGGAAGGCGACTGGGCGCTGGCCGGGAGCTTCGCGGCGAGGCAGGGTTGTCGGCTGTTGGGCCAGCAGGCATTACCGCCGAAGCAGCATGGCTTTACCCATTTCCGGTTGACGATGCACGTTTTGCACTGCCATGTGGCACGACAGGCCTTGCCGCTGACGGAGCCGGGGCGGACGTGGCTGGCGCTGGCCGACATCGGCAAGGCCGCACTGCCAACGCCGGTGCGGCAAATACTGCAGGCTGCTGCTGACACACCTTTGTGAACGCAAGGCCCGGATCGTCACGCCTTTGCCCGGTCGCCCCAGGCGTCGCGCAGGATGCGTCGTCCGGCGGCGTGAATCTGGATGCAGACCTGGGCAGCGCTGTCGTCGAGGCAGGCTTTTCCGTCGTAAAGCGTGTATTGCTGGCGGACACGCAGTGGCGTGGCCTGTGGCATGACCACATTCGCGCCGTGGCGCAGTCCCTGAACCAGACCATCGGCGGCAAGCGTTTGCAGCGCCGTGGTGGCGGCGATATTGACCGTCGGCAGGGCGAGGCGGGTGGCGGCGATCATGCGCAGCGTCAGCGCGACGCGTGTTGCCACATCGGGAACCGGGTGCGGCAGCACTGCCTGCGGGTGCGGGATGTACGGCCCCATGCCGATCATGTCGGCATCAAGGTCGCGGAAAAATAGGATGTCGTCGGCCAGATGCTGCACCGTCTGACCGGGCAGACCGATCATGACGCCGGTGCCGACGATGTAACCGATCGACTTGAGTTGTCTCAGGCAGTCCACACGTTTTTCGTAACGCTGGACGGGCGGGTGCAGAGCGGCGAACAGGGCCGGTGACGAGCTTTCCATGCGCAGCAGGTAGCGATGCGCACCGGCAGCGAACCATTCGGCGTAGGTTTCCGGCGACTGTTCGCCGACGCTGAGGGTGATGCCGACGCCTTGCGGCAGGCGTTCCGAACGGGTGGCGGCCTTGATTTCGCGTAGCGCATCGCTGACGAAGCGGATGAAGCGCGCGTCGTGCCGTTCGCCGGATTGCAGCACCAGCGATCCGTAGCCCTGTGCGGCACACCAGCAGGCGCTGGTGATGATTTCGTCGAGGTTCAGCGCGTAACGGCGCAATGCCCGGTTGCTGCGCCGGATGCCGCAATAGAAACAGTCGGCGGTGCAGCGGTTGGAAAATTCGATCAGCCCGCGCAGTGCCACCGTGTCGCCGCGCTTCCGGAGCAGTAGCTGCTCGGCCGCCTGACGGTTTTTTTCGGCATCCTCCGCCTGGGCGCTGAGTATCTGGCAGAGGGTTTTATGGGTGTATCGCACGGGCGGGGGCTCTTGAAACAGTGGCTGGTGTGAGAAAGCGTGAAACATGAAAGGTGAAAGGTGAAATGTGGACAACCATGCCAGTTGCAGTCATTTCCAGACTGGTTTTGCCTTTGTCAAAGCGCGAAGCGCCTGATTTCTCACATTTCACCTTTCACGTCTCAACCGCATTCCGATACGCCGTCAGGGCTGCCGGGAAGGCTTGCAGGGCGCGGTCGATGACGCCCTGTGATACCGAGATGGCCATGCCATAGTTGGTCATCGGCACACCCTGCCGGGCGGCGCGGTACTGGCGGGCGAGGATGTGTTTGCGCGTCACCGTACAGCCGCCGCACTGGACGATCAGCGCGTAAGGCGAAAGATCGTCGGGGAAATCCTTGCCCGAATGCACGTTAATTGCCAGTTCGCCGCCGACGTGTTGGCGAAGCCAGCGCGGAATCTTGACGCGGCCGATGTCGTCTGCCTGCGGGTGGTGGGCGCAGGCCTCGGCGATCAGCACGCGGTCGCCGGGTTTGAGGCGGGCAATGGCCCCGGCACCGGCGGCTAGTCCGATCATGTCGCCCTTGAAGCGCGCCATCAGGATCGAGAAGGTGGTTAGCGGAATGTCGGGCGGCGTCAGCGCGGCGACCTGATGCACGACCTGCGAATCGCAGACGACAAGTTTCGGTTTTTCACCCAGGCGGGCGAGCATGTTGGCCAGTTCCTTATCCTTGACCAGCAGGCTGTTGGCGTTGCTGTCGAGGATGTCGCGCAGGGTCTGTACCTGCGGCAGGATCAGCCGCCCCTTGGGTGCGCCGAGGTCGAGCGGGACGACCAGCACGACGAGCTCGCCGGGGCCGATCAGGTCGCCAACGAGGCGGGGTTCATCAATGCAGGCGTCGGGCGACTGGCGCAGCAGCGCCTCGCGCAGCCGATCCAGCCCGTCCGCGCGCAAAGCCGACAGGGTGACGATCTCGAGGTCATCGGCCTGAAGCAGGGCGCATGGCACGGCAGGGGACGGTGTCAGGTCGGATTTGTTGAAAACCACGACGCAAGGGGTTTGTGCCGCACGCAGGGCTTCGATCAGTTCCTGCTCGAAGCTTCCCCATCCGGCCTCGCCGACGACGATCACCCCCAGATCAACACGTTCCAGCAGTTCGCGGGTCTTTTTCACGCGCTGCTCGCCGAGAGCGCCCACATCGTCAAAACCGGCGGTGTCAATGAACAGCACCGGGCCGAGCGGCGCCAGTTCAAAGGCTTTTTCGACCGGGTCGGTCGTGGTTCCCGGCTGTTCGGAGACAATGGATACCGCCTGCCCGGTCAGGGCGTTGATCAGCGTGGATTTGCCCGCATTCCGGCGTCCGAAGATGCCGATGTGGGTGCGCAGGCCTTTTGGGGTGGAAGTCATGCGAAGATCAGCCCCTGTTGTTAACAAAACACATCCCGCTTGCCTTCCCGGATATGGGTGAGCATTTTTTCGGCGTTGCGGCGGGCTTTGGGGGGCATTTCGGCGAGGGCTTGTTCAATGGCTTTTTCACCGGCGCAACGGGCGTCTTCCGAGGCGTAGTCAAGCAGGTATTCCTGGAAGGTGGTGACGGCGTTGGGGTCGCATTTCTGCTTGATGAGGCCCGGCTTGGCAAGATCCATGAAGTCGGCACCGGTGCGACCAAGGCGGTAGCAGGCGGTGCAGAAGGAGGGGATGAAGCCCATCGAGGACAGTTCAGCTATAACTTCGTCGAGTGCACGATGGTCTCCCAACTGGAATTGCCCCGGTGTTTCCTCGCCTTCGCTGTAACCACCCGGATTGGTGCGGCTGCCCGCTGAAATCTGTGAAATGCCGAGCGCACAGCATTCGCGCCGCATGGTCGCCGATTCGCGCGTCGACAGGATCAGGCCGGTGTAGGGAACGGCCAGACGCAGGATGGCGATCAGCTTTTTGAAGTCTTCGTCACTGACCGGGGAGGGTGGGGTGAGTGACAGGTCAGAATGGTCGGCCGGTTCGATGCGCGGGACGCTGATGGTGTGGCAGCCACAGCCGAATTCGGCCTCCAGGTGGGCGATGTGCTGCATCAGGCTGAGGAGTTCAAAACGCCAGTCGTGCAGGCCGAACAGCACGCCCATGCCGACATCGTCGACCCCGGCCTGCATGGCGCGGTCGAAGGCAGTAAGCCGCCAGTCGAAGTCGCGTTTCCGGCCGGACAGGTGTACCGCCGCGTAGGTGGGACGGTGATAGGTTTCCTGAAAGAGTTGGTAGGTGCCGATCCCGGCCTCTTTCAGCAGACTGAATTCCTCAACTTCCAGCGGGGCGAGATTGACGTTGAGGCGGCGGATGTGGCCGCTGGCTTCGGTGACTTCATAGACCGCGGCAATCGCGTCGAGGATGTAGCGGAAGCCGCCTTGTGCTGCCGAATAGCCTTCCCCGGCAACCATCAACAGGCGCTTGTGGCCCTGGCGAACGAGTTCGGCGGTATCGCGCTTGATCGCCGCCATGTCCAGCGCCGTGCGCTGCAAGTGCTTGTTGCTGCTGCGGAAAGCGCAATAAGTACATTCATTGCCGCAGACGTTGGAGATGTAGAGCGGCGCAAAAAGCACCATGCGCCGCCCGTAGATTTGCTCCTTGACGGTGCGGGCGGTGGCAAAGAGTTCTTCGATTTGTTCCGGTGCGGTGATCTGGCACAGGGCGGCGACCTCGGCCTGGTTCAGACCTTTGAGTTCACGCGATTTTTGCAGGATTTCTCGAATCCGTCCGTCGTCGCGTTGTGCGGTGCGGAGCAATTCGTCGACTTCATGGGCTGCCAGCCAGGGGCTGAGGAGCATGTTGTTCATGATAAAACCTTGGCTGGTGGGAGCGGGCCTTGCCCGCAACAGGGGCCTGAAATCGCGGTCAAGGCCCGCGATTTCAGGCAGTCACGCTTCAGCCTTGCCCTCCCTGATTCCTGATTTCTGTCCACACCGCTTCGATGTCGGCATCGACACCGCAGGGGCGGTGCTGGTAGTGGGTGTGCAGCAGGTGGTGCGCCTTTTCCGAATGCGGCGTGCCAAGGAAGTCGGCGTAGAGTTTCTGCACCTGTTTGTTGTTGTGCGACTGGCGAACCTTCATCTTGCGGTCGATGTTGAAGATCGTCTCGCGGCGCTTCATGGCGTGCGGGATGTAGGCTTTCTTCGAACGCAGGGTGCCGCCGCCGTCGACACAACCGCCGGGGCAGGCCATCACTTCGACGAAATCGAAATCCGCCGTGCCGTCAAGGATCGACTCAACCAGCTTGCGTGTGCCTTTCAGGCCGTGGCACATGGCGACCTTGATCTCGCCGCAAGATCCGCCGAGATTGACGGTGGCCGACCTCACATTATCGAAACCCCGTAACTGGGCGACCTCGATATGTTCGAGTTCCTTGCCGTTGATCACGTAGTACATGGTGCGAACCGCCGCTTCCATAACCCCGCCGGTGGTGCCGAAGATGGCTCCGGCCCCCGAGTATTCGCTCATCAGTGGATCGTCGTAGCTGGAGGGTTCGAGTTTTTTCAGGTCGATGCCCTCGCGCCGCAAGAGGCGGGCGAATTCGCGCATGGTCAGGACGATATCAACGTCGGGAACGCCGTCCTCGGCCAGTACCGGACGCGCCGCCTCTTCCTTCTTGGCCGTGCAGGGCATGATCGAGATCATGCGCATCCGGCTCTTGTCGAAACCGCGCTTCTCGGCCAGATAGGTCTTGGCGATCTTGCCCATCACCGCCTGCGGCGAGCGGGTCGAGGAGAGCAGCGGCAGGATTTGCGGATAGTGCTTTTCGGCAAAGTTGATCCAGGCCGGGCAGCAGGAGGTGAATACCGGGCGCTTCTTTTCGGCGAGTTTGCCCAGAAGTTCGGTGCCTTCTTCCATGATCACCACGTCGGCACCGAAGTTGGTGTCGAGGATGACGTCGGCACCCATCTGGCGCAGCGCGGCGATGATCTGGCCTTCGACGTTGGTGCCCGGCGGCAGGCCGAATTCCTCGCCAAAGCCAACGCGAATCGCCGGGGCGGTCTGGAAGACGGTAATGATTTCCGGGTCGGCCAGCCAGTCGAGGACTTCCTGCGTCTGGTCACGCTCGGACATCGCGCCGGTCGGGCAGACCATCACGCACTGGCCACAGGTGACGCAGGGCGACAGCTTGACCGAGCCCCCTTTCAGGCGCACCCCGGCGTTATTACCCCAGCCCGCGAGTTCAAGCGCATCGACGTTCTGCACCTTGCGGCAGACGGCGACGCAGCGCTGGCAGCGGATGCAGCGGCTGCGGTCATAAACCACCGGCTGGGTGCCGCAATCAGGTTCAAGGTTTTCCCAGCCTTCGGTGTAACGGAAGCGGATCTGTTTCAGGCCGACCGAGTTGGCTGCGGCCAGCAGCTCGCAATTCCCGTTGCGCGGGCAGGAGGCGCAGTCCTGATGGTGATCGGCCATGATCATTTCCATCTGCAACTGGCGCATTTCCTGCACCTTCGGCGTGCGCGTCATGACCTTCCAGCCCTCGGCCATCGCCGTGTCGCAGGCGGTGACGTACTTCGGCTCTTCCTGCTCGTTTTCCTTGACTTCAACGAGGCAGATGCGGCAGGTGCCCGGCGCATGGTCAATGTCGTGCAGTTCACACAGGGTGGGGATGAACACGCCATTGCGGCGTGCCACGTCGAGGATGGTCTCGTTTGCTTCGAAGCTGAATTCTTTGCCGTTGATCTGTGCTTTCATGGCGCTTACTCCATAAAGATGGATTCTTTGTGGATCGGAAAGTGCGGCTGTTTGAGCAGCTTTTCGGTGACGACCGAATACATGCGATAACAGCGCAGGCAGCGGTTGGCTTCGGCGTAAGCCGTTTCTTTCGGCACGGCCAGTTCGACTTCGTCAAAGCTCTTGATGCGCTCTGCCGCATCGAGTTCCAGACTGTGCGCCGGTGGCTGGAAGACCGGTTCGGTTTTCAGGCATTCGTCGATCAGCAACTTGTTTTTGGCCAGAATCTTCTGCAAGCGGTGTTCGGGCCGGATGTGCACTTCACCGCACATCAGGTAGTCGTAAATGCTGCCGGCCGCCCGTTCGCCGTGGTCGAGGGCATTGACCAGGGTCAAGGGGCCGAGCACGCAGTCGCCACCGGCGAACACGCCATCTCGCGTCGTTTGCAGGGTATCCGGATTGACCACGATGCAGTTCCAGCGATCCAGTTCGATGCCTTCGCCGGGCTTGATGACGTTGCGTTCGACCTGCTGGCCGATGGCGGCAACGACCAGGTCGCACGGCATGGTGTAGTGCGAATCCGGGATTTCCTCGATGTTGTTGCGGCCTCTGGCGTCCCGTCCGGCGAGGCGCAGCTTGACCATCTGCAGGGATTGCACAACGTTGTTTTCGACATTGAGTGCCGTTGGTGTGGTCAGGAAATGGAAGATGATGCCTTCATGCTCGGCGGCGATGACTTCTTCCTTCTCGGCCGGCATGTCTTCCCGTGAGCGCCGATAGACCAGATGCACCGACTTTGCGCCCATGCGCCGGGCCGAACGCACACAGTCCATCGCCACGTTGCCGCCACCGACGACGACCACGTCGCCGCTGATTTCATAGGGTTCACCATGCTCGACCCGGCCATGCACCTTGAGCAGGAAATCGACGCCGGTAATGTAGCGCTCCAGCCCCGGATATTCGTTCTGAATGCCGAACTGCGAACCTTGGCTGGCGCCGTAGGCAAGGAAGACCGCGTCGTAGCCACTCTCCAGCAGATTGTCGACCGAAAAGCCTTCGCCAAGAATCTTGTTGAAGAAGAACTGACCACCGAGCTGACGGATGACGTCCTCACTCTCGGCCTTCAGGATGTCCTTCGGCAGGCGGTAGCTGGGGATGCC
>CAYMYD010000030.1:12010-16122 GCA_964394535.1 uncultured Propionivibrio sp.
GCCGCCAGCGGATATTTGTCGAGGATGACGCCGAGCGCGTAATCAAACTTCCCGCCCTTGACGCCGTCAATGTATTTCGGCACGTCGATTTTCGACGGGCAGGCTTCGATACAGGGGGCCGTGGTGTAGATGAAGCTGTGCTGGAAGATCGACTGCGCCGGGGTCAGCGGCTTGAATTCATCCGGGAAATGCCGCAGCGCGGCGAGCAGGCTTTTGGCGCAGGACTGGCCCATGCCGCAGAGCGAGGATTCGGTGACTTGTCGGGCGATTTCTTCGATTTCGGCCAGGGTGGTTTTTTGCGCTTCCGGCGTACTGGGAAAACCCAGCAGCAGATCGCGGAGGCGTTGCGTCCCGACCCGGCAGGGGGTGCAGCGCCCGCAGGATTCGCGCGCCGCCTGCTTCATGTAGTGGGCGAATGCCGCAACCAGGCTGGTATCCGGGCTGAAAACGAAAAAGCCCCGGTCGGCGATGAACGCCTTCGTCGGATTGTTCGGGTCAAAATTGTCCAGCCCTTCGACCGGCGTAATCTGCCCACCCTGCGGGATACGGCGAAAGTCATGTACGACGCCGTCCCAAACACCATAAATCGATTTACCCACGTAAGGCCCCCTCCCCGGAGCAAGTACCACAAATGAACGAAACCTGTAACGACTTAGCCTCCTCTGCATGAAGCCGCTAAGTAGTTACTGTTTCAGGCGTCGTTGCGCCTTTTTTTCATACTTGCACCCAGAAATACCGGCGAGATTCTGGCCCGGACATCCGGAGTTTTCAAACGACAAATCGACAGCGAATGGTGCTGTTACGGAACGATATGTGCTTCAGGATGCTTCCGCAGCAGACCGGAACATAAAATCCGGCGACAAAGATACATTTGATTTGAGAAAAAAACAAATGTATGTCGGGGCGGCTTTCAGATGAGCGGGCTTTTCTCGCGCAGGGGGAGAAAAAGGGCGGGAAATAAACTATCGCCCACCACCGAGCGGCACGACGTCGATACCGTATTTGCGGGCGGTGCGCCGGTAGAGTTCGCGGGCGGCGACGACTTTCGGGTTCAGCGCTTCCTTGGCCTGTGCCTTGCTCAGGCATTGCAGGGCTTGCGCGGCCAGATCCTCGTTCCAGCCTTTCTGGTCGAGCTGGGTAAAGACGGCATTGCTGGCATTGAGCAGGAATTGCAGGCTGGGAATGCGTTTGGCCGCTTCGAGCAGCTTGCCCAGCGAGACTTCGCGATCGACACCAGCCGCCTCCATGTCGCCCAGTTTGTTGATTTCGACGACTTCCCGCCCGACCTTGGCCAGCAGCGCCTGCCCGGCTTCTTCCTTGCCGGTCTTGCTGAAGGCGCTCTCGATGTGGGCAATCATGTTGCGGTTTTCGTGATTTTCTGCGGCGATCCGACCGAGAATTTCCTGGGCGTTTGCCTCGTCGCCGGTGGCCAGGCAGGCGCGCGCCAGATCGACGGTGATTTTCTGCGGGAAGGCCTTGTTGCCTTCCTCGTCCTGCAATTCCATGTGCATGACCAGCGCCTTGTCCAGCGCCTGTTTGGCCCGGGCGGTTTCGCCTTCCTGCTGGGCGCAGAGGCTGTCCATCACCAGCGCGGCGAGTTCGCCCTGTTTGTTGCCGCGCAGGTCGCGGCGCAAATCCTGGGTGATGCGTCGCGCACTCTCGATCCGCCCGTTGTCGAGCAGTGTCCGCGAGAGGTTGGCGTAGTCGTCGAGGACTTTCAGAGAAGACCCCTGACGCCGTTCAAAGACTCGTCCATAGGCTCGTTCGGCAGTGGCCAGATCCTTGTTGCGTGCGGCGATGTCGCCGACCACGCGCTGGCGCAAGGAATTGTTCGGCGAGATCTCTGCCGCGCGTTGCAAAACTGCCTGCGCTTCCTCGGGCTTGCCCATTTCTTCAAGCACGCTGGCGACGAAATCGTAGGCGGTCAGATATTCGGGGAAGTCGGTCGTCAGCGCCGTGCCCAGCGCCTCCGCTTCGTCCAGCTTGCCCTGGCCGCGCAGGGCGGTGGCCAGCCCCATGCGGGTCCAGGGGGCCTTGATTTTTTCCTGGGCCTGCTGGAACAGCGCCTGCGCCTCCGGGAAGCGGCCGAGAATATTGAGCATTTCCCCCTTGTAGCGCAGGATGTCGGGGAGAAAGGCGGCTTCCTTGCCCTGCAGCGATTCGCAGATGGCCAGCGCGTCGCTGTAGGCGCCGCGGTCGAGCTGTTCGAAAAGTTTGGCAAAAAACCGCTTCTTGTAGACGACGCGGGCCAGACGGGCCTGCAACTGTTCGGCGGTGAAGGGCTTGATCAGATAATCGTCCGGGCCGAATTCGGCAACCGAGACCACGTTGTGATAATTGCGCTCGGCGGTGATCAGCATGTAGATGGTCGACAGCGAAACCAGCCGCTGCTGGCGCAGTTCTTCGAGCAATTGCTGGCTGTCGCGCCCGTCTTCGAGCAGATAGTCGGCAAAGATGATGTCGAAGTGATTGGCCTTGACCTGTCGCAGCGCCTCGTTGGCCGATGCCGCGTTGTGTACCGCCGTGACGTTCAGTGTCGAGAGCAGGATGCGCAGCGAATTGCGTGCGCTGTTGTGCCGGTCGATCAGGAGCACGCGCATCTGCGAGATTTCCTTGTGCAGGCGCTGCAACAGGTCGGCGGTTTGTGTCTGATCGTAGCTGGGCATGGTCAAGGTAGCAGTACAGGTCAGGTAAATTGGGCCAAGGATAAACGCATTTTCCTTCAGGCCAAAGCGAAAGCGCTGTATTTTCAGGATTATTTACCAATAGTAAGAATTAAGCCACAGTCGGAGGATGGGGAAGGGAGGGTAAAAACTTACCGGCCCCTCGCTACCGGTCGGTATTTCCACCTTTCACCTTTCACATTTCACTTTTCACGGCATTTCACAAACCTGTTATCTTTCAGCGATCTGACGTAAAATCCGCCTCCCTTCTGCGTTCCTTATTTCCCATGCAGTACCCTGATTCCTTCGACGTTATTGTGGTCGGTGGCGGCCATGCCGGTACCGAGGCAGCGCTGGCGGCAGCGCGCATTGGCGCGCGTACCCTGCTGCTCACGCACAATCTGGAAACGCTCGGGGCGCTGAGCTGCAACCCGTCGATTGGCGGGATCGGCAAGGGGCATCTGGTGCGCGAGGTCGATGCGCTTGACGGGGCGATGGGGATTGCCTCTGACCGGGCCGGCATCCAGTTCCGCATCCTCAACGCCTCCAAAGGCCCGGCGGTGCGCGCCACGCGCGTGCAGGCCGACCGGGCGCATTACCGGCAGGCGATCCGCCATCTCCTTGAAAACCAGCCGAATCTCACGCTGTTCGCGCAGGGTTGCGACGATCTGATTGTCGAAAACGGGCGGGTGTGCGGGGCGGTGGCCGAACACGGACTGCGTTTCATGGCGCAGGCCGTGGTGCTGACGGCGGGGACTTTTCTTAACGGCAAGATTCACGTTGGCCTGTCGCAATCGACCGGCGGACGCATGGGTGAGCCGCCGTCGACGGCGCTGGCGGCCCGTTTGCGCGAACTGGCCTTGCCGGTCGGGCGGCTGAAAACCGGCACCCCGGCGCGGCTCGATGCGCGCAGCATCGATTTTTCGGTCATGGGCGAGCAGCATTCGGACGATCCGCTGCCTCTTTTTTCCTTCCTCGGCCGCACGCAGCCCCCTCTGCGCCAGTTGCCCTGCTGGGTGACCAGCACCAATGAACGCACACACGAGATCATCCGCGCCGGTCTGGATCGTTCGCCACTCTACACCGGCGTGATCGACGGCATCGGCCCGCGCTACTGCCCGTCGATCGAGGACAAGATTCACCGTTTTGCCGCCAAGAACAGCCACAACATTTTCCTGGAGCCGGAAGGGCTGGATACGCACGAGATTTATCCGAACGGAATCTCCACCAGCCTGCCTTTTGATGTGCAGTTGGCCTTGGTGCGTTCGATTCGCGGGCTGGAAAACTGTCACATCCTGCGCCCCGGCTACGCCATTGAATACGATTATTTCGATCCGACGGCGCTGACGGCGACGCTGGAAACCCGCGCGCTGCCCGGCCTCTTTTTTGCCGGGCAGATCAACGGCACCACCGGCTACGAGGAAGCCGCCGCGCAGGGCCTGCTGGCCG
>CAYMYD010000031.1:0-3308 GCA_964394535.1 uncultured Propionivibrio sp.
CCAACGAGGTCATCCGGCAAAGTGAC
Source organism: uncultured Propionivibrio sp. (assembly GCA_964394535.1). GTDB lineage: Bacteria > Pseudomonadota > Gammaproteobacteria > Burkholderiales > Rhodocyclaceae > Propionivibrio. Next base: position 27 of record CAYMYD010000031.1, read on the forward strand.
GACATTCGCAAGGTCATTGCCATCGTCAGTGAGATCGCCGGACAGACCAACCTGCTGGCACTCAACGCCGCGATTGAAGCTGCCCGTGCCGGAGAACAGGGCCGGGGCTTTGCCGTGGTGGCCGACGAGGTACGAAAACTGGCCGAGCGCACGCAACAATCCCTCGACGAGATCGAAGCCACATGCAGCGCACTGGCTCAATCGATCACTACCATGAGCACCGCCATCACTGAGCAGGCAGGCAATATCTCCAGAATCCATGACTCGATTACCGAAGTCGATGCGCAGACCGAGCAGAACGTGAAGGTCGTGCAGGATACCGACCATATCAGCAGTGAAGTTGATGCCATGGCCAGAGCCGTCGTCTGTGAGGTCAAGACAAAACGCTTTTGACCTTACAGCGCGCAGAAACGGGAAAGCGGAAAGGGTACGCCCCGTCCGCCTTTCTCCCGCTCAGGGACAGGCCTCAGCGCGCCCCCTTGCCTCCCCCCTCTCAGCGCCCCCGTGCGCAGCAGCATCCTTTGCCCTTGCTGGCCGGGGAGCCAGCCAGATCAGCGTGGCGGAAAAAATAAAGAGCAGGCCAAGCAGCGCCATCATCTCGTTGGTCGCCAGCATCACGCTCTGGCTGGTAATCAGGTAATCAATCGTCTGACTGAGCGCCTCGGGCGTCATCGCGGCGCGTTCCAGCAGGGAGCGGACGGCCCCGTCGCTGTCGGCCAGACCGACGAGTTCGGCATGGTTATAGGTGATCCGGTCCGACCAGTTTGTCGTCACCACGGAAGTGGCAATCGCCCCGGAAAGCGTGCGCAGAAAGTTCATCAGGCCGGCCGCCGAATCCATTTCGTGCTTCTCGACGCTGGACAAGGCCAGCCCCATCGTCGGAATGAAGAAGAAGGGAACCGCCAGACCGAGCGCCATCAAGGGCGTGGCAACGTCCCAGAAGCCCATGTCGGTGGTGGCGATCGAACGCCACAGCGTCACCCCGCCCATCCACAGCACGCCGAAAAACACCAGCCGACGCGGATCGGTACGGCCCATGAGTTGCGCGGCGATGGGCGCGGTAAACAGCGCGAAACAGCCCGTCCAGGCTGTCGCCTGTCCGGCAATCGTCGCCGTATAGCCCATGAAGCTTTGCAACCATAGCGGTGTCAGCACATTGATCGAGAAATAGGCAGCAAAGGCCAGGCAAATGGTCAGCACCGTCGCGGAAAAACCGCGATGGCGGAAAATCCGCAGATCGACGACCGGGTGTTCTTCATGAATCTCCCAGATCAGGAAGGCGATAAAGCCGACCACGGCAACGATCGCCAGGGTGATGATCTTGGTCGAAGCAAACCAGTCGAGATCCTTGCCCTCGTCGAGCATCAGCTGCAGGGCAGCCACCCAGACAACGAGCAGGACGAGGCCAACCCGGTCGATCGGGTTTTTCGACAAGGGATCGGTGTAACGTTGCAAGAGATTCCAGCCAATGAAAGCGCAGCCGATGGCAATCGGTGTATTGAGGAAGAACACCCAGTGCCAACTGTATTCATCGCAGAGATAGCCGCCCAGGATCGGGCCGAGAACCGGCGCGATGGTCGTTGTCATCGACCAGATGGCGATGGCCACCGCCGCTTTTTCGCGCGGGAAAATACGCAGCAGCAGGGTTTGCGACAACGGCATCAGCGGCCCGGCGGCAAAGCCCTGAAAAATACGTGCCACGACCAGCAGGCCCAGCGTGGTGGAAACACCGCTCAGGGCCGAAAACAGCGTAAACAGCAGCAATGAGCTGACGAAAACACGCACCGAGCCAAAGCGCCCCGCCAGCCAGCCGGTCAAGGGAACGGTAATCGCCTCCCCGACGGCAAAGGAGGTGATCACCCAGATGCCCTGACTGGTCGTTGCGCCCAGACTGCCAGCAATGCTCGGCACCGAGACATTGGCCAGGGTCAGGTTGAGCACGGCGATGAAGTTGGCCGCCGCCAGCACCATCGCCGCCACCCAGAGCATGCCGCCGGAAAGCGGCACTTCGCCACTGGAGAGCAATTGGGGTTGGGAAGCCTGGGTCATTCTGACTTAAACCCTTTCACCGCAGAGACGCAAAGGCGCAAAGATCGCAGAGGAAAAACTGGAAAACCAATCACCCGGACAAAGTATTTTGCTTTTCTTTGCGTCCTTTGCGCCTCTGCGCCTTTGCGGTGAAAAAATAGGCATCTGTTCCATGCCCCGACGCTGGCTGCTGCCACGAAGCTCATTTCTGCTCACGCGTATCGATCTCCGCGTGCATCGAGAGGCCCACCTTGAGCGGATGCGCTTCGAGTTCCTTCGGGTCAAGCCGGATGCGGACCGGCAGGCGCTGCACCACCTTGATCCAGTTGCCGGTGGCGTTCTGCGCCGGGATGGCCGAAAAAGCTGCCCCCGAGCCTGCGGAAAAGCCTTCCACCACGCCCTGATAACGAACCGAACTGCCATAAAGATCGGCATAAAGCTCGACCTTCTGGCCGACCCGCACCTTGCGCAACTCGACTTCCTTGAAGTTGGCGTTGACGTGCATTTCCTGCACCGGCACCACGGCCAGCAGCGGCATTCCCGGCTGCACACGCTGCCCCAGTTGCACCTGTCGCTTGGCGACGATGCCATCAACCGGCGCGCGGATCACCGTGCGCTCCAGATCGACGGCAGCCTGATCGCGGCGAGCGCGAGCAAAGGCGACTTCCGGATTCGTCTCCTCGTTCGTCCCGGCAATCAGCACCGCATTGGCCTCGCGCGAGCTCAGGGCGGTCGTGCGATTGGCCTTGGCTTGCGCAGCAGCGGCTCGCGCCGCCGCAAGATTCGCCTCGGCACCGGCAAAGGCATTTTTGGCGCGGGTCAACTCCTCGCCGGAAACCGAACCGGACGCAGAGAGCGCCTCGCGGCGCGAGAGGTCGATTTTCGCGCGGGCGAAATCAGCTTCAGCCGCAGCAAGTTGCGCGGCGGCCCGCTGCTCATCAGCCTCACGCGCGGCAATCTGCGCGGCCAGGCTGCCGTCGTTGGCAACAAAGCCCTTGACGCGGCGCGTTGCCCGTCCCAGATCCGCCTCGGCCTGCGCCAGCGCGAGCCGGGCGTCGGTCTGATCGATCCTGACCAGCACATCACCCTGCTTCACCGCCTGCGTATCAGTCACCAGCACCTCGCTGATCGTCCCGCCAACCGAAGGCGTCACCTGAGCGATTTCAACGGCGGCATACGCATTATCGGTGGATACGAAGTGCGAAGCATGAAAATACCAGTAGCCGCCCGCCCCCGCCGCAAGCAGGACGACCA
>CAYMYD010000031.1:3408-13000 GCA_964394535.1 uncultured Propionivibrio sp.
AATGCTGCTCATAACCGCCACCCAGCGCCCGCTTCAGGGCCACGTCAAGCATGAATGCCCGTGACTGGAGCAGCGCCAGTTGCCGTTGGCTGTTCAACAAACCATCTTCGGCGTAAAGCACTTCCAGATGGTTGGCCAGCCCACCTTCGTAACGATTACGGGCAACGCGGTGCGCTTCGCTGGCGGCGGCAACAGCATCGCGCCCCTTCACCAGTTGCTCCGCCAGCGCTTGCTGGCTCAGGCCGGCGCTGGCAACTTCCTGCAGGGCCTGAGTCAAAGCGCGGTGATAATTGGCCACCGCTTCCTCGTAATTGGCCACCGAAGCACGCAATTCGCCCCGCAGGCGACCACCGGTAAAGATCGGCAGCGAAATCGCCGGACCGATGCTGCCGATACTGGAACCGCTTTTATCGAGCATGTTCAGGCCAAAGGAATGCACACCCAGAAAGGCGACGAGGTTGATGTTCGGGTAGAACTCGGCCTTCTTCTGCCCGATGCGCTGTTCCTGTGCCTCGACCATCCGCCGTGCCGCGACAATATCCGGACGTCGCCCCAGCAAGTCGGCAGAAAGGGTCTCCGGCAGCCCAAAACGCCCATCCAGCCGGACAGTCGGACGCTCGATGCTGAGGCCGCGATCCGGCCCGGCCCCCAGCAGCGCGGCCAGACGATAGCGTTGCAGGCCGATCTCTTCCTCCTGCGCCAGCAATTCCGCCTCGGCCCCGGCCTGACGCGCCTTGGCCTCATTCAACCCGCCCAGGTTTTCCAGACCGTTCGCAAACCGCTCATGAAAGAGGTGTACCGTCTGACGGCGAACTTCGACCGAGCGCGCCAGCGTCTCGCGCACCGCGAACAGGCGGGCCAGTTCGGCGTAATTCATCGCCACTGCGGCTGCCAGGGTGAGGCGTACCTGGGCGAATTCGGCACGACCGGCTTCAAGCTGCGACACTGCCGCCGCCAGAGCGGCCCGGTTCTTACCCCAGAAATCGAGCTCCCAGCCGAAATCGAGCGTAATCCGGCCATAGTCGTTCCAGCCCTGCGGCGTCATCTGGCGCGGCGTCAGATAGTTGTAACTGAGCTTCTGCTCGTTGAACTGGGCATTGGCGCTGATCTGCGGCGCCAGCGGGGCACCGGCAATCTGGCTGATGGCTTCCGCACGACGCAAACGGGCCGCAGCCGCTGCCAGATCCGGCGAATCACGTAGCGCCTCGTCGATCAACGTATCAAGTTGCCTGTCACCATAACCCGACCACCAGCGCTCGCCCGGCCACTCGCCAGCAGGGGCGCTGAACGCCTGTGCGGCCCGGTAATCGGAGAGCGGCTTCAGGCCGGTCAGCGCATCCAGCGAAGGAAACTGCGCACAACCCGCCAGCAGCACGCCCAGGCACCCCAGGCAGAAAGCACCGCGAAGCGTTTTTCTTTGGCTCAATGGCATGTCATTTTCTCGCATCAACAAACGGTACCAAACGGTACCGGATCGGAGTATAACCAAACTCATGTTAAAGTAAACCCATCAGTACCGTTTGCGTGAAATATCCTGAAAAGCAGTGAAACGTGAAAAGTGAAGTGTGAAATGTGGAAAACCATGCCGGTAGCGGTCGATCCAGGATTGGTTTTCCCTTTTCAAAGCGCGAAGCGCCTGATATTTCACATTTCACTTTTCACGTTTCACCTTTCACAGCGCCTCCTGCCCCAGATATTTCACCCTCCGGGGTAGCTTGCACCATGAAATTTAGCGTGAGACTGTTATGAGCAGAAAGACCGAGGCCAAGCAGCAGGCCATTCTGGAGATGGCGACGGAAGTATTCAGGGAGTTCGGCTTCGAGCGGGCCTCGATCGCCGAAATCTGTGCCCGACTAGGGAGTTCCAAGCGGACGATTTACAACTACTTCGCGTCCAAGGAAGAATTGTTTTTTGCCGTCATCACCCGCTCGGCCGCACACGAATTCAGGGACATTCATGACTTCATCGATCCCTCGCTGACAGACATGGCCGAATCACTCCGGAATTTTGGTGAAAAACTGCTGGCCTTTCTCTATTCGCCCCAGATGATCGAGCAGCGACACCTGTCAATCAGCGCTTCAAAACGTACCGAACTCGGGCGTCTGGCCTATGAAGAGGGAGTGCTACGCAGCCTCAGACTGACTGCGGAATCCCTGCAAGCGGCCATGGATGCGGGCAAGCTGAGACAGGCCGATGCCTTCGTCGCCACACAACAGCTTTTCGCCCTGCTCGAAGCGGAGCTGCTGAAAGCCTCGCTACTCCAGCAACTCGGCGAAGTCAGCCCGGCCAGAATCCGTGAACTGACGGCCCGCGCCGTCGCGGTATTCATGGCGGCCTACGGGCCGGAAACACCAGAATAAAAGGCCGGTCGCCCGGCCTTTTGTCCTCGGCAAGAAAAATCAGCCCTTCTTGCTGACGATATCGCGCGTATCGCGGGCGATGACCAGTTCTTCGTTGGTCGGGATGACCAGCACCTTGATCGGCGAATCGGGCGTCGAAATCACGCACTCCACGCCACGCTGCGTATTCTTGTCCGCCGCCAATTTGATGCCGAGCAGACCCAGACGTTCGACCAGCGCCCCCCGGAAAATCAGATCGTTTTCACCGATACCGCCGGTCATCACGATGGCATCGACCCGGCCCAGGGTGATGGCATAGGCACCGACATACCTGAGCGCACGATGCAGCAACACATCCATCGCCAGTTTGGCGCGAGCATTGCCCTCCCCGGCGGCTTTGTGCAGATCGCGCATGTCCGAGCTAACGCCGGAAATGCCGAGCAGGCCGGATTTCTTGTTCAGCGCCTGATCAATATCGGCAAAGCCGAGATTGGCGTTGGCTGCCATGAAGCTGGGAATCCCGGCATCGATATCGCCGCAACGCGTTCCCATCACCAGCCCTTCGAGCGGTGTCATGCCCATGCTCGTATCGTAGGATTTGCCGCCCTTGACCGCCGTGAATGAGGAACCATTGCCCATGTGGCAGGTGATGCAGTTGAACTTATCGACCGGAATGCCAAGCATCGCCGCCGCCCGTTCCGAAACATAGCGGTGCGAGGTGCCATGGAAGCCGTAACGGCGAACATGGTACTTCTCGTACCACTCGTAAGGCAGCGCGTACATGTAGGACTCTGGCGGCATGGTGGCATGGAAGGCCGTGTCGAAAACGCCGACGTTCGGCACGCCCGGCAACGCGCTCATCATCGCCTCAATACCGGTGATGTTCGGCGGATTGTGCAGCGGTGCCAGCGGAATATTTTCCTTGAGCGCGGCAATCACCGCCTCATTGACCAGCACCGAACCGGAGAACTTTTCAGCGCCATGCACCACACGGTGGCCGATGGCGGCGATGTCGGAAAGCGACTTGATAACGCCGATTTTCGGATCGACCAGCTTTTCCAGCACTCGCCGGATCGCCGTCTGGTGATCGGCGATATCGACGGTTTCCTTGATTTTTTCCGCACCGGCCGGAGCGTACTCGACGACCGAATCCTTGATGCCAATCCGCTCGACCAGACCGGAAGCCACCCGGTTTTCATTGCTCATGTCCAGCAACTGATATTTGAACGAAGAACTGCCGCAATTCAGAACAAAGACAAACATGATTCATCCCCTTGAAAAAGTTTTTTGGCAAGCCCTGCAACTACCAGCGCATCTTATCACTTCCTGAAAATCAATTCCGTATCGAGAAATCGAAAGAAGACGTTTTTCGGACGGACAGGCTGACTTCCATCCCTATGTCCATACGTACATTGCCGCTGAGGCCAATTCTACCTGCGGATTGAGCAAGCCCAGAATTCAAATTCAAAAACCACCAAGAGGCTCCGAGATTCCTTTCTCTTCGTTCTTGTCGTATAGTTCGTTGTGTTGTTTTTAACCTAACGTTACTGCAATTTACGGAGAAAATTCGTGAAAATCATCAAATATCTACTCTCTGCCCTGTGTATTGTCTTTGCCGCCCCGACTTGGGCGGACGCTAACCTGACCGTCGTTTCCGGCGCCGGTTACAAGAAGCCGGTCACCAAGCTCATCGAACTTTACCGCGCCACGAGTGGACAGACGGTAGATGCTTCCTTCGGCAACATGCAGCAGATCATCGCCCAGACCCAGGCCTCCAGCAGCGTCGCCCTGATGTTCGGTGACGAAAAGTTTCTGCAAAAACAACCCTTCCTGAGCAGTTTCCAGACGCTGGGCCTCGGCAAACTCGTCGTGGCCTGGCCCAAGGGCAAGACGCCCATCGCAGCCGACGCCGATCTTTCAGCACCGGCCATTGGTCGTATCGCCCTGCCGGACGCGGAAAAGGCCATTTACGGCCTCGCCGCGACCGAATGGATGAAAACCAGGGGAATCCATGAAGCCCTGAAAACAAAACTGATCACGGCCGCTACCGTGCCGCAGGTCACCTCTTATCTGGTTGCTGGTGAAGTGGACGCCGGTTTCATCAACGTCACCGACGCCATCGGCGTTGCCGACAAGATCGGCGGCTATCGGTTGCTGGAAGATGGCTACACGCCGATCCGCATCGTCGTTGGCACGGTCAAGGGACATGAAAACAATCCCGGCGTGCGTGGCTTCCTTGAGTTCCTGCGTTCGGATCGGGCGCTTGAGGTGCTGCGTTCCTTCGGCATGTAAAGGCCCGGCATGAACACCTGCGGGCTTGCGCCGCTGGGCATCAGCCTGAAGGTGATGGCCCTGTCGGGCTTGTTGTTGCTGTGCATCGGTCTGCCGCTGGCGCTGGCCCTGAGTCGGCCACGCTGGTTCGGGCGACGCTTGCTGGAAACGATGGTCAGCCTGCCGCTGGTTTTTCCACCGATTGCCATCGGCTTCTTCCTGCTTTTGCTATTGGGTCGGCAGGGCTGGGTCAATACACTGCTGCCGGAAACCTGGCGCTTCGATCTGGTATTTTCCTTCGAGGCACTGCTGATCGCCGCGACGATTGCCGGCCTGCCGCTCATGGTAAAACCGGTGCAGGCGGCGCTGGAACAGGAGGCGCGCCTGCTGGCCGAGGCCGCCAGCACGCTCGGCAAATCCGCCTGGGAGATTTTCCGGCATGTCACCCTGCCCAGCATTTCCCGGGCGCTGGCCGCCGGCTTGGCCCTGGGAGTGGGCCGCGGCATGGGTGAAGTCGGCATGAGTCTGCTGCTCGGTGGCAATCTCGTCGGCAAGACCGACACCCTGTCTCTGGCCATTTACAATGCCGTTCTCGACGGCGATTTCGCCTGCGCCCGCAACCATGCCTTTATCCTGGCGGCGTTGGCGCTATTGCTGTTTGCCGTGCTTGACCGACTTTCCAGAGAAGGGAGAGGCGAAAGGGGGAAAGGATAAAACCAGCACCACTGCGCGATTCTGTCGATTTTCCCCTTCTCCCTTCCCCCTTCCCCCTTCCCCAAAAGGAGCCTTCATGATTTTTTTCACCACACAGGAAATTGAAAGCTGGATCAATGAAGATGCTTCGCTGCTCGATCTGACCAGCCATTTGCTCGGTATCGGCGCGCAGCCTGCCAGCCTGACCGTGCGCACACGCCATCCCGTCTGCGTCGCCTCGACAGAGGAAGCCGCGCGCCTCTTTGAACTACTCGGCGCAAGCATAAGCCTCATGGTACCGAGCGGCACCCGCTTGCCTGCCGGAGAAACCCTGCTCGCCGTGCGGGGACGGGCCGATGCACTGCATCGTGGCTGGAAAGTGGCGATGAACCTGCTCGAACACCTGTGCGGCATCGCTACACGCACGGCGGAAATGGTCGACAAGGTTCGTGCCGTCTCACCGATTCCGATTCTGGTGACACGCAAGCATCTGCCCGGCACGAAAAAGCCGCTTATCAAGGCGATTCTGGCCGGAGGCGCACAACCGCACCGGTTGGGACTCTGCGAAACCATCCTGGTGTTTGAAAACCATCTGCGCCTGCTCGGCGGCCGGGAACAGTTGCCGCAACTGCTCGCCGGGATGAAAGATGCCGCCTGCGAAAAGAAAATCATCGTCGAATGTGACAACCTGGAAGAGGCCTGGCAGGCCATCGACGCCGGTGCGGACGGTTTGCAATTCGACAAGGTGGCCGTCGAGCCTTTGACCCGCTGGTGTCACGAAATCGCTGCGCGCCATCCGTCGGTTGCCTGTCTCGCTGCCGGCGGATTGCGCCCTGACAATATTCAGGATTACGCTCGTAGCGGCGCGCATGGGCTGGTGCTGAGTTCGGTCTATCACGCCCCGCCTGCCGATCTGGAAGTACGCATTGATGCCGCCTGAAGCCGTTCCGGCACGAACGCTGCGTTTTTCCCTGAGCGGGCAACTGAGCGGTGCCAGCGGCCCACTCGACATGCAACTTGACGGGGAAATCGGCGCCGGGGAAATCGTCGTGTTGAGTGGCGAATCCGGTTGCGGCAAGACCACCTTGCTGCGCGCGCTGGCTGGTCTCCCCAGTCGGCTCGACGGTGAAGTGTGTTGGGGCGAGGAAAACTGGCGATCAGCGCAGCAGCGAACATTTCTGCCCGTAAATCAGCGCCCCTTGGGCATGGTGTTTCAGCAATACGCGCTGTTCCCCCACATGTCGGTACGTCGGCAACTCGAATTTGCCGACCCGACATCAGAGTTGATCGACGATTTTCTCGCCGTTACCGGGCTGGCCGGTCTGCACCGCGCCTATCCGGGCCGACTTTCCGGCGGTCAGCAGCAGCGTCTGGCGCTGGCCCGGGCGCTGGTGCGCCGCCCTGCCCTGCTGCTGCTCGACGAACCGGTCAGCGCCCTGGACTGGAAAATGCGGGCCGCGATGATCGACTGGATCGGCACCTTGCACCGCGACTGGCAATTTTCCGCCCTGGTGATCAGCCACGACCCGCGCGAATGGCAGGATTTCGCCAGACACGCCTGGACGATTGAACAGGGGCGGATTGAGGCGGCATAAAACAAAAACGCCACCCGCAGGCGGCGTTTTCCGTTTTTTCGAGAAGTGCTTATTCCGGGAAGCGTTCGGCTCCGGCATTCGGGTCTTTCTTCACCCCGGGTTTGCGTCCGCGTGTCGGTGCAGGCAGATCGCAGGAAAGACGGCAGCTCGTACCTTCGATTTTTTTGCCGTCGATAAAACGCGTGACCTTGCAGCAAATGACGTCACCTGACGTCGACAACTGGTCAACAAGCGGCTTCAACTGTGCCATCGGAATGTCCAGTGCCTGCGAAATCTCGGCATCGAGTTGTTCGCCATTGGCTTTCAGATATTTGAGAATACTTGCATTCATCCCTGTTTCTCCAATATTTGTGGCCTGTTCCGAAGATTCGGAGACAATCCAGTGACTGCTGCCCGCCCCCGCACGGAGCAAAGCAAAAATAAAAACCCGGCTCATGCCGGGTCGGACGATTAGGTGGCCATTGTACGTCAATCTTGCTGAAAAATCAATGAAATGCCGCAGAATGCCGCTTTGATCGTTCCCACGCTGGAGCGTGGGAACGATCAGGAGGTCTGGTGATATCAGTCCCCGCTTTTTGCCACGGAAACGTTAGCGACCAGCCATTGCAGGGCTTCAAGATAACCGGCGGCCCCTTTCCCCTTGATGGTCATCCGGCAGGCCGCACGAAGGTAGGAGATTTTCCTGAAGGGTTCGCGCGTATCAGGGTCGGAGAGATGCACCTCAACAGCAGGCAGCGCAACCGCCTTGAGCGCATCCAGCAAGGCGACGCTCGTGTGCGTGTAGGCTGCCGGATTGATGATGATTGCGTCAAACCGGCCTCGCGCAGCCTGAATGGCATCCACCAGCACCCCCTCGTGATTGGACTGTAAAAACTCCGTCATCACGCCCAGGGATTGCGCCTCGTGGCGAATCATTGTCAGCAATTCGGGATAGGTCATGTGTCCGTAGATTTCCGGTTCGCGCAGCCCCAGAAGGTTCATGTTCGGGCCGTTAATAATCAGTATGTGCATAAAAATCCTTCCAAATGGTGTTGGCTACGTCGTGTGGATTGCCCCGGTTTTCCCGGGTGGCATCGGCAAACTGGTGGTACAAGGGCCGTCGTGCGGTGTACATGGCTTCCAGATCGCCATTCAGGGAAAGCGGTCGACCCTCGCGCGCCAGCAGGTGCAGCGCACGTTCCAGATGGTAGATGCGCCCGTTCTGGCGTAATGCGGGCAGATTGGCCGGCGTGGTAACCGCACCGCCGCCGGTCACAATGATGCTGCCGCTTTCCTTGCCCGCACGGGCAATGTGTTCCTGCTCCAGTTGGCGAAAAGCGGCTTCACCCGCCTGGGCAAAAATGGCGGCAATCGGGCCATTCTTGTTGGCAATCTCCGCATCAATGTCGATGAGCGGCCTGCCGCTCAATGTCGCCAGGGCGGCACCAATGGTGCTCTTGCCGCAACCCGGCATACCGATCAGCACGATATTGGTGCGCTCACGCCGGAGGTCGGCAGTGACCTGCTCGATTTCCTCAGCGGCAATGGGTCTGGAAAAGAATAGTTCTTCCGCCGCTGCGGCCTGTGCGACCAGCATTGGCAAACCATCCGCACAGGGAATGCCCAGGCTTTCGCCGCGCATCAGGAATGCCGTGCGCCGAGGGTTATAAATCAGGTCGATGAGGCCGGTGCAGCGCGGAAACAAGGCCGGGTCGGCAGGCAGGACACCAACCTGCGGATACATGCCCACGGGGGTGGCGTTGATCAGCACTTCGGCATCCGCATGGCGTTCCAGATGCGCGTAGGTTTCCAGACCGTGGCGCGAGATCAGCACCACGGCGCGGGCCCCCTGGGTCCGGGCAACGGCCTGGGCCGTCAAGGCGGCACCGCCCGAACCAAAGACCAGCACCTTTTTCCGGTGCCAATCAATACCGGCGCGTTCGGCGGTATGGCGCAGCCCGAAAACATCGGTGTTGTGGCCGATGCGCTGGCCATTGGCGGCCTGCACGATGGTATTCACGCTCCCGATGGCCTGTGCTTCAGCGGAAAGTGTGTCGCAGTACGCCATGACCGTGCGCTTGTAGGGGATGGTAACATTGAGGCCACCAATCTTGGTTTGTGCGAAAAAATCAGCCAGTGCCTCCGGTGCGATTTCGATCAGCCGATAATCAGGGCAGCCGAAGGCCTGATGCACCGGCACCGAATAACTGTGTTTCAGGCTCTGGCCGAGCAGGCCATACACTGGCGCTGTGCTCATGGGGTTTTCCCCTCCAGCAACAGATCAAGCAACACCAGCGCCGTGACCGCTTCCACGACCGGCACGGCCCGATGCGCAATGCACGGATCATGACGACCTTTGACGATCAGCGTCGTATTTTCCTGTGCGGCCAGTGACACCGTTTGTTGCGTCATGGCAATTGAGGGGGTCGGCTTGATCGCCACATTCAGCAGGAGCGGCATACCGTTACTGATTCCCCCCAGAATACCGCCGGCATGATTGGTGAGGGTACGGATTGCGCCGCTTTCATCGACAAAAAAAGCATCGTTGTTCTGTGACCCCCGACGGCTGGCCGCAGCAAAACCCGCCCCGAACGACACTCCCTTGACGGCAGGAATACCGAACAGGGCAAAGGAAAGACGGCTTTCCAGGCCACCAAACCACGGCCCGCCCAGACCCGCCGGAAAGCCGATGGCTGCGCATTCGATCACGCCGCC
>CAYMYD010000031.1:13100-15607 GCA_964394535.1 uncultured Propionivibrio sp.
CCCCACTTCAGGAAAGCCGTGTAATCGGCGTGTCCGGGGCGTGGCTTGTCGCAGAGTTCCTGGTAATCCTTCGAGCGGGCATCGGTATTTTCGATGATGGCGCACAGCGGAGAACCACAGGTCTTGCCGTTTTCCACCCCGGAGAGAAAGACCGGCAGGTCCGCTTCCCGGCGTTGGGTGGAAAGACGGTTTTTACCGGGTCGCCGCCGTTCCATGAAAGCGCTCAAGGCCTCCATGTCAATCGCTTCTCCGGCGGGAAGATGGTCGATGACGACCCCGATGGCCTTGCCATGCGACTGGCCAAACAGGGTGATTTTGAGCGTTTTTCCGAATTCAGATGACATGGACGTGACCTCCCAGTGCAGAAAAATCGGCGTAAAAGCCGGGATAAGATTTATTGACCGCATCGGCATCAGTCACCTGCACGTCGGCGGTACAACGTCCGGCGGCAATGGCGGCGGCCATGACAATGCGGTGATCGTTGTAACCGCACACCGTACCGCCTTGCAGGGCGGTACCGCGCACAATCAGTCCATCATCAAGGGCTTCGGCACAGCCGCCCAGGGAGTTGATCAGTTGTGCGCTGGCGTGAATCCGGTCGCTTTCTTTAAGACGCAGACGGGCGGCGTTGGAAAAATGCGTTTCCCCTTCGGCGCAGGCGGCAAGCACCGCGAGGATGGGCATCAGATCAGGGGTTTCGCCAATGTCAATGGGGCAGCCACGCAGTTTTCCGGGCGATACGGTCACGCTGCCGCTGTGGGCATCGACCACGACCGTTGCGCCAAAACCTCGTAAAAAATCAACGATGGCCTTGTCTCCCTGCGCCGAGTCAAGCGAAAGGCCATGTACTGTCATGGCTGCTGTGCCCAGCGCACCGGCCACCAGAAAAAACGCGGCGTTCGACCAGTCGCCTTCCACCTCGACTTGACTTGGCGCACGATAAAGCTGCCCGCCGGACAGGGTAAATCCATCCGCATTTTTTTCGCTGTGTACGGCAAAACACGCCAGTGCCGCCAGCGTCATGTCGATGTACGCCGCCGATTCCGCTGCGGAACTCAGCACGATGCGACTTTCGCCGGGCAAAAACGGCAGCGCCATGAGCAGGCCGCTGATGTATTGCGAACTGATGTTGCCCGGCAACACATAGGTGCCCGCCTGGAGCCGCCCCTGCGTGGTCAATGGCAGTTTTTCGGCACTAAAGCGTACCCCGTGTTGCTGCATGGCCTGGGTGAGCGCGACCAGCGGACGCTCTGGCAGACGGCCTGCGCCGGTAAATGCCGTCTGTGCGTACAGGGCAGTCGCCAGAGGCAGCAGAAAACGCAGGGTGGAACCACTTTCGCGGCAATCCAGCCGCACCACTTCATTCGCAGGCCGGGGAGAACAATGAATTGGGGAAACCTGCCAGTGGTCGGTGCCAGGGGTAATCACTGCCCCCAGCGCCCGCAGACAATCGGCGGTGGCTTCAATATCCAGGGAACTGTTGGCCAACACAATCCGCGTGGGCGCATCGGCTAGTGCGGCACAAATCAACAGGCGGTGCGCGGCAGATTTGGAGGCGATGGCCTGAATTTCGCCCTGCAAGGGGGATGGCGCAATACGGACTTTCATGGCTGTGGCTCCATCAGACCGGCAAGCAGCAGCCTTTCCAGCGTGGCAAGATCCATCTCCCTTAGTACGCAGTTACCGATTTTTTCGGGGATCACGACGGTGATTCCCTTGTTTGAACGTTTTTTATCCACCAACACCGCTGCCATCAGCTCGTTTCGGGAGTAATGGGTGTGGATAGGCAGCTTGTTTTTCCGCAGCACGGTGTCGATACGCCGGGCGGTTCCAGCATCACTCCAGCCCATCTGCACGGCACCACGAGCCATGATGCCCAGTCCGGCGGCTACAGCGTGACCATGAGGCAGGGTATAGCCGCTGCATTTTTCGATGGCATGGCCGAAGGTATGCCCCAGATTGAGCAACTTGCGCTCGCCATTTTCCTTTTCATCGCGCATGACCACGGCAGCCTTGTAAGCGACACAGTCGGCGATGATTTCGCTCAGGCGGATTGAGGGAAGCACCGTTTCCGTTGCAGTTTCAAACGCTTGAAATAGCGGGTCGCCCAGCAGCACAGCGGTTTTGATCGCTTCGGCCAGACCGGAAGTGTATTGGGTGGCATCCAGGGTTTGCAGGCAGTCGATGTCACAAAAAACGGCTTCCGGCTGGTAAAACAGCCCGGCCAGATTTTTCCCGGCAGCAAGGTCTACCGCGGTTTTCCCCCCTACCGAGGCATCCACGGCGGCGAGCAGGGTGGTGGGTATCTGGACAAAAGGCACACCGCGCAGATAACAGCCGGCAGCAAAACCGGCGAGATCGCCCGTGACACCGCCGCCCAAAGCGATGAGGCCATCCTGCCGTGTCAGTCCGTTTTCGGCCAGAAATTCCAGAAAAGCGGCCAGAACGCGGAAGTTTTTGGCGCTTTCTCCCGCCGGGAAGACCTGCGAGATCACGGAAAAACCGGC
>CAYMYD010000032.1:0-15561 GCA_964394535.1 uncultured Propionivibrio sp.
CAAGGATCGCATTGAACCGGTCGCGTCGATGCCCGGCATCGAACGGCAGAGCCTCGATCACCTGCTGAAAACCGCCGAACGGGCACAGCGTCTGGGCGTACCGGCGCTGGCGCTGTTCCCGGTCATCGACGTGTCGCTCAAGACCGCAGGCGCGGAAGAAGCCTGGAACCCGGACGGTCTGGTGCCGCGTGTCGTCGCCACGTTGAAGCGGGAGTTCCCCGAACTTGGCGTCATCACCGACGTCGCGCTCGACCCCTACACCAGCCACGGACAGGACGGCCTGATCGCCGCCGATGATCCGCGCGCCTACGTGCGCAACGACGAAACACTGGAAGCCCTGGCCAAACAGGCGCTCTGCCACGCCCAGGCTGGCGCCGATGTGGTCGCCCCGTCAGACATGATGGATGGCCGCATCGCCCGCATCCGCAGCGAACTCGACGCTGCCGGGAACATCCACACGCGCATTCTGGCCTACTCGGCCAAGTATGCCTCCAGCTTCTACGGCCCCTTCCGCGACGCCGTCGGTTCGGCAGGCAATCTCGGCAAGGGCAACAAATACACCTACCAGATGGACCCGGCCAACAGCGACGAAGCGCTGCGCGAAGTCGCGCTGGATATCGCCGAAGGTGCCGACATGGTGATGGTCAAGCCCGGCCTGCCCTACCTCGACGTCGTGCGCCGGGTGAAAGACGAATTCGGCATGCCGACCTACGCCTATCAGGTCAGCGGCGAATACGCCATGCTTCAGGCAGCCGCACAGAACGGCTGGCTCGACGGCCCGGCCTGCGCCCTGGAAAGCCTGCTCGCCTTCAAACGCGCGGGGGCAGATGGCATCCTCAGCTATTTTTCACTTGACGTGGCGGAACGGCTCAAGGCGGGGTGAAATTGGGAAGGGGGAAGGGAGAAGAGAGAAGGGTAAAACCACCTGTGGACGATGAGTCTGCGGAAACAAGTGGGGATTTATCGGGCGCAAGCCGAAAAACCTACCGACCACCCTTCCCCCTTCCCCCTTCTCCCTTCTCTCCCCGGCACTCCACCCAACGGTAGAACAAGGCCCCACCGGCGAGACTGGCCGCCCAGGCGGCGAGCATGCCGACGGCCTGGATTTCCGGGCTGTGCAGGGCAAAATGCTCGAACAGTGCGCTGACGACCAGACAGATCGGGTAATGCACCAGAAACACCGAATAGGAAATCTGCCCCAGCCAGCCAATGACCGCCGATTGCGGCCAGCGCTCGATCAGCCCGGTGTGCCGACTGAGCGCAAGCGCCACGGCAACCGTCAGCGCGACGGCAAGGCGTACCCGATAGTCGAGCAGCAAGGCGGCAATGACCAGCACAAACACCAGCAGCAGCCAGCGCGAGGTGGCACCACGGCGCGTGCTCCAGCAGGTCAGCGCACCCAGGCCGTAAGCGCCGAAAAAATAGATCGCCCAGTTATCCAGACGGCTATCGCGGTTGAAGTAGAACAGCGAGGCGATGACCAGCAGCAGCACCAGCCAGACCGCCAGGGTAGCCGAACCCGGCCGGATACGCTGTGCCAGCCAGAGGATGCCGGCCAGCAGGGCGTAAAGCTGGAAGTCGATGGCCACGTACCAGACCCCGGCAGAGAGCCCGTCAAAGCCGAGCACACCTTGCAGCAGGAAGCAGTGGGCAATGATCTGGGCAATTTCCGGAACGCCGGGCGTGGCCGGATGATCCATCAGGCGACGGGCGATGGCCGCCGCCAGCATCGCCAGCAACAAGGCCACCAGATAGGGGCGAACCAGTTTGAGATAACGCCGCCAGAGCAGCGCCGGTAGCGGTTTGTCGCCGAAAATGCCGTTACGTGTCAGCGACTGCGCGGCGAGAAAACCGCCAACAACCAGAAAGACCTGAACGGCAATCCGCGCATTGCTGTAGAACCAGCTCATGGTTTCCGGGGCCAGGCTGCGCGCGTAATCGGACATCGGCCCGTAAAAGGCCAGGTGGTGCAGCACGATGAGCTGCGAGGCCAGCGCCTTGAGGGCATCGATGAAGGGGAGTCGTTTCATGCGATGAATGCAGTGAAACGTGAAATATCAGGCGCTTCGCGCATCAAGGTGAAAAACCCAACCGGAAGCGAGCACGACCGGCATGGTTTCCCACGTTTCACGTTTCACCTTTCACATTTCACGCTTGACAACGCGTCAGCCAAACAGCGCGTCGATATCGAAATCTTCGCCCGCAACCGCTTCGGACGAAGCCGGTTTGCCGATCTTGCCCTGCGCCACGAGCCGTTCGTAGTAGCAGACCCGGTTGCGACCGCTTTCCTTGGCGTAGTAAAGCGCCTCGTCGGCACGGCCAACGGCGTCGGTCGGCACGTCCATTTCCGAAACGCGGGTGAAGCCGATCGAGCAGGTCACCTTGCCGACCTGGGGGAATTCATGACTTTCGACCGAGTAACGGAAACGGTTGAAGCTCATCTCGGCCAGCCGCTCGTCGGCCGCATTGAGGATGACGACAAATTCCTCGCCACCAAAACGGAACAGGCGGTCGCCCCCGCGGAAGGTTCTGCGCAAGAGATCCCCCATGCGCAGCAGCACTTCGTCGCCGAACAGGTGGCCGAAGGAATCGTTGATCCGCTTGAAATGATCAATGTCGATGATGCACAGCCAGGCCGGTGAGTCCTCATGATGGGGATCACGCCGCTCTTCGGTATCGTCATCCAGATTGCCCGGCGAGGGCGTACTGAGCAGGCGGTCGAAGGCTTCATCAAAGGTCTTGCGGTTGAGCAGGCGGGTCAGCGTATCGAGATCGGCATAATCAAGCAGCTTGATCAGGTTGCCGTAGATACGCGTCAGGCTGAGAACATCCTCGCTGTAATCGTTCTTGTCGTTTTCATCGACATCGAAGGCGAGCAGCATCTGTTCGGTGCGCAACTCCGTGCTTTGCAGCATGCAGACCGAGCACTTCCTGCTTTCGGCGACGCGCTGCACCAGGAGACCGTCGCTGTGCACCTCGCTGAACAGGCTCGGCCAGAGGAACAGCGCCGAATTCATGATGTTCAGGCCGTAGAACATGCGCAGAGCCACCTCGCCCTGCGGTTCGCGCGTGAAAATGCCGATGGTGGAATCCGTCCCCAGCAGGTCCGACATGCAGCGCAACAGAACACGCGGGAGGCGATCCCGGTCGCGGCAGGCAGTGAGCACTTCAACGCTACGCAGTAAGGACGACACGAACGCAGACTCTCAATAAAGGGAAGCCGGAAAGGTCTCACCCCGGCTTATGACAAAAGCGGTAGCCAAAGCCGTATTATTCGCCAAATCCCCTGTTTCAATCAATCAAAAAACAAGAAAAAAACACCAACGACTTACTTTACCGCCCATGCGCCTCGTTCTGGACACCAACATCGTCATCGACATGCTGCATTTTGCCGATCCGCACACGCAGGTGCTGGCGGAGCGGCTTGCCCACGGGCAATGGCAATGTTTTACCGACACCTCCTGCCTGACCGAACTGGAGCGCGTCTGCGCCTATCCCGAATTCGGTCTGGATGTGGCCGCCCAGCAGAGCTTGCTGGCGCGCTACCAGCAACAATCAAGCGTCTGCGACGCCAGCGGCGAGGAAAACTATCCGCTGCCCCGCTGCCGCGACCGCGACGACCAGAAGTTCCTGATTCTCGCCGCCCGCTGTCACGCCGACCTGCTGATCACCCGCGACAAACAGGTGCTGCGTCTGGCACGCCACCGCCACCTCCCGCCGCCATTCGCCATCGTCAGCCTACAGCAGTTTGCGGCGGAACACCCAGCGCTGCCCGTCTGACGCGCCAGCATCGTAGGCATAGCCTTCGGCCGCGAAGGATTTCAGACCTTCGACGCTTTCCAGATGCTGCGTCACAACATGGCGCGCCATCAGCCCGCGGGCCCGCTTGGCGTGGAAGCTCACCACCTTGTATTGGCCCCGGCTCCAGTCCTCGAAAACCGGCTGGATTACCGGCACGGCCAGTTTCTTCAGCGCCACCGCGCGGAAATACTCCTCCGAGGCCAGGTTGACCAGCGTCTCGCCCCGGACTTCCCTGGCTGCGGCATTCAGCGCCACGGCCAGCCGTTCGCCCCAGAAGGCGTAGAGATCCTTGCCGCGTGCGTTGGGCAGGCGCGTGCCCATTTCCAGCCGATAGGGCTGCATCAGGTCCAGCGGACGCAGCACCCCGTAGAGGCCGGAAAGAATGCGCAGACGGCCTTGTGCAAAGCGCACGTCCTCCGGTGAAAGCGATGCGGCCTGCAAGCCTTCATACACATCGCCATTGAAGGCAAACAGCGCCTGCCGGGCATTCTCTGGCGAGAACGGCAGCGACCAGGCGGAATAACGTCCGGCATTGAGCACCGCCAGCGCCTCGCTGATCCCCATCAGGCGGCCAAGTTCCGGCGGCGACAGTTCGCGCAGCTGCTCGACCAGCAATTGCGACTCATCCAGAAAGTCCGGCTGCGTGAATTCCTGCACATTGACCGGCGAATCGAAATCAAGGGTTTTGGCGGGGGAAAGAATGATGAGCATTTTTTTAGGAGTGAAACGTGAAAGGTGAAAAGTGAAAAACCATGCCGGTGGTGATCGTAACAGGAGTGGCGCGACTTTCCACTGCGCGTAGCGCCTGATATTTCACATTTCACGGCCTGCAAAACACCGCTGGTACAATAGCGCACTTTATTCCGCCACAGGTTCCCATTCTCCATGAAACGCAACCGTTTATCCTCCCGCAAGCGCATTTCTGCCGACGCCGCCGAACTGGGGCGGCTGGCGACCTGCCTGGCTGAATCCGGCGGCAAGCTCGAAGACTGCTTCTGGGAAACGCAACTCTCCGCACTCGTCGAAAAGCTGCTGAACGAAGGCGCGGAAGACGATCTCAATGCGTCGCTCGACCGCCTGTTCGATTCCCACGCCGGAGCCCACGACTGCCTGGCCGACTGCATCGAGGCCTGTGCCGAATCCTGCGTGATCACCCATCAGGGGCAGGAATTCGATGTGATGCTGTTCAATGCGCCGCTGCTCGCCTGGTCACGCTTCTCGATTCCGGCCGGCACCATCCCGCAAAGCACCCTGCAATCGCTCAAGGTGCATCTGGGCGCGCACGTCTTTTCTGCCGATGCCCGGCTGGCGCTGACCGATTACCTGTTCAGCCCGGATCAACTGCCGCGCAGCTTCGTCGACACCTGGCAACTGATGCGCGATCTGGGCAACGCGGCGATCCGCAATGAAGCGATCCGTCTGGATGTTTCGGCGATGCCGGAAACCAACCAGTTTCTTTCCGACACGCGTTATCTGATCGGTGCCATCGCCGTCCCCAAGGGCAAACCCCTGTTCCGCTGGAACGAGGACGACCACTGCACCCGTGAAAGCGCGCTGCGCGAATGGATCAAGCAGGGCGCGCCCTGCCTCGAACCCCTGCTCACCGGCTGCGCCTTTCAGTCGCTGCTGGCCGACGCCTACCATGCTGCCTGCCGTACCGCCGACATGGCCTCACGCCCCTACTCGCTGCGCGCTTCCGTCGCCTTCCTGCAAACCACGCTGGGCAGCCCGGCAGAATCGCTGCGTGCGGTGATCGGCGGCTTCCACGACAAGCGCCTGGAAGAATATCGCATCGGCTTCGGCCCGCGCGACAGTGACGAAATCTACCACGGCATCATCTGGCCCCTGCTGGGTGCGGAGGATGAAAACACCGAGATCACCAGCGAGGTCGAAACCCTGCTGCGCGAATGCGGTATCAAGGAAATCGTCGTGCACAACCAGCGCTTCCCTTTCGAATTCTGCGACGACTGCGGCGCACCGCTCTACCCCAACGTCGAAGGCGAAGCCATCCACGCCGAAATGCCCGAACACAGCAACGCCGTATCGCAGACGCTGCACTAATGCTGTGAGGAGTGAGGAGAAAAACCACGGGCCTGCTCGCTTCACTCCTCACTTCTCACTCCTCACTGTTTTAAAGACATGAACAACCATTCCCTCCTCCGCCGCAGCCTCGCCGCCGTCTGGCATCCCTGCACGCAGATGAAGCAGCATGAAGACGATCTGCCGCTGATCCCGATTGCCCGGGGTCAGGGGGCGTGGCTGCATGATTTTGACGGCAGGCGCTATCTCGACGGCATCAGTTCCTGGTGGGTCAATCTCTTCGGCCACTGCAACCCGCGCATCAATGCGGCCCTGCGCGAGCAGCTGGAAACGCTCGAACATGTCATCCTCGCCGGTTGCACGCAACTGCCGGTAATCGAACTGTCGGAACGGCTGTCGGCCCTGACCGGCGGGCACCTCGGCCACTGTTTCTACGCTTCCGACGGTGCTTCGGCAACCGAAATCGCGCTGAAAATGTCCTTCCATAGCTGGCGCAATCGCGGCTTGGCGCAAAAGCGCAATTTCCTCTGCCTCGAAGGCGGCTACCACGGCGAGACCGTCGGCGCGCTCGGCGTCACCGACGTTGCCCTGTTCAAGGATGCCTACGCCCCGCTGATCCGCCCTGCGGCTGTCCTGCCGACGCCGGACGCCCGCACCGCCCGCGACGGCGAGAGCGCCGCCGATGTCGCCCGCCGCGCGGCCCAGGCGCTCGAACAGCATCTGGAACAGCACCACGACACCACCGCCGCTCTGATCCTCGAACCACTGGTCCAGTGCGCCAACGGCATGGCGATGTACGACCCCGAATACCTGCGCCTCGCCCGCGCCCTGTGCGAGCGCTACGAAGTGCACCTCATCTGCGACGAAATCGCCGTCGGCTGTGGCCGCAGCGGCAGCTTCTTCGCACATGAACAGGCGGGTATCCGGCCTGATTTCCTGTGCCTTTCGAAAGGCATTTCCGGTGGCTATCTGCCGCTGTCCATTGTCCTGACGACCGATAGCGTCTATCAGGCCTTCTACGACGACGCCACCACCCGCGCTTTCCTGCACTCTCACTCCTACACCGGCAACGCCCTGGCCTGTCGCGCCGCGCTGGCGACACTGGACATCTTCGCCGCCGATCAGGTGCTGGAAAACAACCGCCTGCGCGCGCAAAAGCTGCTCGCCGCACTCTCCCCGATTGCCGACCATCCGCAAGTCCGTCATCTGCGCCAGCGCGGCATGATTCTCGCCTTCGACGTAACGACCGAAGACCCGCGGTTCAACCGACGCTTCTACCGCGCCGCGCTGGACAACGAAGCCCTGCTGCGCCCGATCGGCAACACGGTTTATCTGATGCCACCGTACATCATCGACGACGGGGAAATCGCCCACTTGGGCCGGGCCGTGGAAAATGCACTGACTACGGCACTGCGTCCCTGAAAAACTTTTGAGCGCCATGAAATCCGTGCCTACCGACAATTTCCGTTCCCTGATCCGTACCATTCCCGACTGGCCGACAGCCGGCATCCAGTTTCGTGACATCACGCCCCTGCTTCAGGATGGTCCGGCGTTTCACGCCCTGATCGAGGTTTTTGCCGGGCGCTATGCCGGAAAACCGATCCACGCCATTGCCGGAATCGAGGCCCGCGGTTTCATCATCGGCGCGGCGCTGGCCTGCCGTCTGGGTTGCGGCTTCATCCCGGTGCGCAAGTCGGGCAAACTGCCTTACCGGACGCTCAGCGAAAGCTATGCACTGGAATATGGCACGGCCACGCTTGAGGTGCATGCGGACGCGCTCCAACCCGGTGCGCCGGTACTGCTGATAGACGATCTGCTGGCAACCGGAGGAACCATCATCGCCGCCGCCAATCTGCTGCAGGCCCTGGGCGCAAGGATCATCGAAGCCGCCACGATCATCGACCTGCCCACCCTCGGCGGCTCCAGGCGCCTTCAGGAAGCCGGAATTACCTGTTTCAGCCTGCTGGACTACTGAGGCAGCACCGGGCTTGTAGCTTGGAAAAGCAGTGGTTAGCAGGGGAATTTCGTCGCGGTGGGCGCTGAATTTTGCTGCTTTTCGCCGGTGAGCCGCAGTATTGATACAATGCCAATCTGATTTCCCGATGTTTTCAGTTTTTTTCCTAAGGAGCCGGAGATGGCCATTGAACGTACCCTGTCGATCATCAAACCCGATGCTGTTGCCAAAAATGTCATCGGACAAATTTATGCCCGCTTTGAAGCGGGTGGTCTGAAGGTCATCGCGGCGCGGATGATGTGGCTCTCGCCGCAGGAAGCCGGTGAGTTCTACGCCGTGCACAAGGAGCGCCCCTTCTTTGGCGAACTCGTTGAATTCATGACCTCCGGGCCGGTCATGGTGCAGGTGCTCGAAGGGGAAAATGCGATTGCCAAAAACCGTGAACTGATGGGCGCCACCGACCCGAAAAAAGCCGCACCGGGAACGATCCGCGCCGATTTCGCCCAGTCCATCGACGCCAACGCCGTGCATGGCTCGGACGGCCCGGATACCGCCAAAGTCGAAATTGCCTTCTTCTTCCCGGCGATGAACGTCTATTGCGGACGCTGACCCCTCATTCCGCATGACCACCAACCTGCTCGATTTCGATGCCCAGGGCCTCACGGCCTTTTTTGCCGAACACGACGAAAAACCGTTCCGTGCACGGCAAGTGCTGCGCTGGATGCATCGTTTCGGGCAGAGTGACTTCGCGGCGATGACCGACATTGCCAAAAGCCTGCGCAGCAAGCTCGAAGCCTTGGCCCGCATCACCCCGCCGACGCTGGTGGCCGACAAATTGTCGGATGACGGCACGCGCAAGTTCCTGTTCGATGTCGGCGGTGGCAACGCCATCGAATCGGTATTCATCCCCGAGGACGACCGGGGAACCCTGTGCATTTCCACGCAGGCCGGTTGTGCGCTTGATTGCGCCTTCTGCTCGACCGGCAAACAGGGCTTTTCGCGCAATCTGACGGTGGCCGAAATCATCGGCCAGCTGTGGCAGGCCAATACCGCGCTGGGGGCTGATCCAAAAGGCGAACGCATCATCAGCAACGTGGTGCTGATGGGCATGGGCGAACCGCTGGCCAATTTCGAGAACACCGTCACCGCGCTGCGCCTGATGCTCGACGACAACGCTTACGGCCTGTCGCGTCGCCGGGTCACGGTCTCGACCGCCGGTCTGGTGCCGATGATCGACCGGCTGGCCGAGGCCTGCCCGGTCGCGCTGGCGGTCTCGCTGCATGCGCCGAACGATACGCTGCGTGATGAACTGGTGCCGCTCAACCGCAAATACCCGCTGCGCGAGCTGATGCCCGCCTGCCGCCGTTACCTGGAACACGCACCGCGCGATTTCGTCACCTTCGAGTACGTGCTGCTCGACGGCGTGAACGACAGCGCGGCACAGGCGCGCGAACTGCTGGCGCTGACGCGCGAGGTGCCGTGCAAGTTCAACCTGATCCCGTTCAACCCGTTTCCCGGCTCGCCGTATCGCCGCCCGTCAGCGGCAAACATCCGGCGCTTTGCCGAAACCCTGCTGGCAGCCGGCGTGGTGGCGACCACACGCAAGACACGCGGTGACGATATCGATGCGGCCTGCGGCCAACTGGCCGGTCAGGTGCAGGACAAAACCCGACGGACAGCCCCCCGCACCGTCCATTTTCACGAGGTGAGGTCATGACCAAAAGAACATACAAGGCATCGGGCATCGGGCGCAAAGCCCTTCTGACAAGCGCTTTTTTCCTGGCGCTGACCGCCCTTGCCCCTTTGCCGGCGCAGGCGCAGAAAAACACGCAACAGTCCTCCGATGCGCCGACCCAGGCCGTCCCGAAAGACATCACCACCCGGGCCAAACTGCATACCGAACTCGCCTCGCTGTATTTCCAGAACGGCAACCTGATCGTCGCACTGGAAGAATTGACGCTGGCCATCGCCATCAACCCCGACTACGCCCCCGCCTACGCCCTGCGCGGCGTGGTGCTCTACCACATCAAGGAATTCCCCTCGGCGGAAAGTGATTTCCAGAAGGCGCTGAAGCTCAACGCCAGAGACCCGGAAATCAATAACAACTACGGCTGGTATCTGTGCCAGACCGGCAAGGAAAAGGAATCGATCGACTATTTCCTGAAAGCGATCCGCGACCCGCTTTACCAGACGCCGGAAATCGCCCACCTCAATGCCGGGGCCTGCCATATCAAGCTCGGCGAACTGGATCAGGCGGAAGAATACCTGCGCCGCACCCTGCGCTTCTCACCGGGCGATCTGCAGGCGCAGTACCATCTGGCTGTAATCGGCTACAAGCGCAGCAACTTTGACGCTGCCCGCATGTACCTGATGGAGGTAATCAAAAACATGCCGGAACCGACGCCGGAAGTGCTGTGGCTGCTGCTGCGTGTCGAGCGCAAGCTGGGCGACAAAACCGCCGAGGACAGCCTTGCCGCCCGTCTGCGCCGCAAATTTCCTGATTCACCGGAATATCAGGAACTGATGAAAGGAAACTTCGAATGAACACCGGCGAAACGCCACAAGCCGATCCGGCAGAAGTCACGGAAGTGCAGGAAACCCCGTCCATCCGGCGCGTCGGGCAACAGTTGCGTGATGCACGCGAGGCCAAGGGGCTGAATGTGGCGGAAATCGCCGCCCGGCTCAAACTGACGCAACGCCAGATCGAGGCACTGGAGGCCGATGAGCAGACAACGCTGCCGAGCGCCATCGTCCGCGGCTTTGTGCGCAATTACGCCCGCCTGCTGGAAATCGACCCGGCACCGCTGATGCAGCAACTCGATCAGGAGAACAGGCCGGAAACCACCAAACTGGAAATCTCCGTCGGCACCCGGGTTCCTGACGAAAATGTCAGCCACCGGCGCGACCGTCTGCGCGTCGCCAGCGGACTGCTGGTGCTGCTGCTGGCCGTTCTCGCCTACTTCTTTCCGCCGATGACCTGGTGGCAGACGACGCTGGACACCCTGAATACGCTGTCAAACCAGCGCGAAACCAGCGTCGCTCCGACGCCCAGCGAAGCGCCGGAGCCGCGCCCTGCCCCCCCGGAGAGCAGCACACCGCCCGCCGCAGAAAGCACACCGCCGGAACCGGCACACGTTCCGGCGTCTACTCCGGCGCCCACTCCCGAAGTACCGCCCAGCCCTGCGCCGACAGCAACGCCTGTCAGTGCTGCGCCCGTCGCACCAGCCTCCCCGCCCCCCCCGGCGACGGCCCGTCCCGGCGAACGGGCCGCGCTGCAATTCAGCTTCACCAAAGGCTCCTGGGTGGAAGTCCGTGATCGCAGCGGGGAAGTCATCCATTCGCAATTGAACCAGGCCGGCAGCACCCGTGAAATCGAAGGTCAGCCGCCGTTCACGCTGATCATCGGCAACGCCAGCCAGGTCACCCTGAAGTACCGTGGCAAGCCCGTTGACCTCACCAAGCGCAGCAAGGAAGACGTGGCGCGCATCACCCTCGAATAAGCGAGAACATCTTGTCGGAAAATCAGTCAGCCCTTACCCGCTCCCCGGCACGCCGGACCACGCGGGCCGTGCGCATCGGCCCGGTTCGCGTCGGCGGCAACGCCCCGGTCGTCATCCAGTCGATGACCAACACCGACACCACCGACGTGCTGAAAACAGCCATTCAGTGCGCCGAACTGGCCCGCGCCGGGTCGGAACTGGTGCGCTTCACCGTCAACACGCCGGAAGCCGCCACCGCCGTGCCAAAAATCCACGAACGGCTGCTGGCCCTGGGTGTTGACGTACCGCTGATCGGCGACTTCCACTTCAACGGCCACCGCCTGCTCGCTGACCACCCCGAATGTGCGCAGGTGCTCGCCAAATACCGCATCAACCCCGGCAACGTCGGCCACGGCAAAAAGCGCGACGAACAGTTCGCGCAGATGATCGAAATCGCCAGCAAATACGACAAGCCGGTGCGTATCGGCGTCAACTGGGGCAGTCTCGACCAGAGCCTGCTGGCACGCATCATGGACGAAAACGCCCGCCGCGCCACCCCGCTCGACGCCACCGGCGTGATGCGCGAAGCGATGGTCACCTCGGCGCTCGAATCCGCCGCCAAGGCCGAAGAATTCGGCCTCCCCGCCGATCACATCGTGCTCTCCTGCAAGGTTTCCGGCGTGCAGGACCTGATCGCCATCTATCGTGAACTTTCTCGCCGCGCCGACTACGCCCTGCATCTGGGCCTTACCGAAGCCGGTCTGGGCTCCAAGGGCATCGTCGCCTCGACGGCCGCGATGGCGGTGCTGCTGCAGGAAGGCATTGGCGACACCATCCGCGTTTCACTGACGCCGGAACCCGGCGGCCAGCGCACGCAGGAAGTCATCGTCGCGCAGGAAATGCTACAAACCATGGGACTGCGCGCCTTCACCCCGATGGTCACCGCCTGCCCCGGTTGCGGACGTACCAGCAGCAGCTTCTTTCAGGAGTTGGCGCAACGCATCCAGAACCACGTGCGCGAAAGCATGCCGCGCTGGCGCGAGCAATTCGACGGCGTCGAAAACATGACGCTGGCCGTCATGGGCTGCGTGGTCAACGGCCCGGGCGAAAGCAAACACGCCAACATCGGCATCAGCCTCCCCGGCACTGGCGAAATCCCCGCCGCGCCGGTCTATGAAGATGGCGTCAAAACCATCACCCTGCGCGGCGAAAACATCGCCGAAGAATTCATCGCCATCGTCGACCGCTATGTGGCGCGACGGTATGCGCGGGGGTAGGGAAGCGCTGATTTAATCAACGCCTCTGGTTTTCTTCCCTCGCCCACTTGCGGGCTAGGGGAATAAATCAGCGTCTCCTGGGTAAAAGCAGATGGGCATGGCGCACACCGCTTTATCTGCTTTTCAAAAACAACGAAGTATCGTGCTTGCCACCCCTGTCGCTTGTATATACAATTCAGACCAACAAGTACGGAGCGTTTGTCGATGGCCATTCTTATCAGCAAGAAAATCCGTGAAAAGCTCGCGGATGCCAACCACCGCGTTGATGAGCAGGAAATCATCGAGTGTTTCGCCAATCGAACCGCAGGGTTTCTCACAGACAGCCGCGAGGAACACAAGACAGACCCGGAGACGCTGTGGTTCGTCGCAGAAACTGATTACGGGCGGAAGATCAAAATCATGTTCGTCCCAAATGCGGGCAACATTTATATTAAGTCGGCCTACCCGGCCACGGAACAGATACAACGTATATACAGCGCGAAAGCGCGAGGAGAGAACCATGACTGACAAAAAAATTCCCGGCACCGATGAAGCCTGGGAAACCGGATTGCTTGGCAACGATGCCGAATTCGCCATCCCGCTAAGTGCTGAACAGCAAACCGTTGCGGATGCTGCTGTTGCCGACGCGCTTGGACTGCGTCCGATCTCCATTCGCCTGGAAGCCGCGCTGATTGACGACTTCAAACACATTGCCACCATCCACGGGCTGGGCTACCAGACGCTGATGCGCCAAGCGCTGAAGCGGTTTGCCACCTGTGAGATGAAGCGCATCGTGGCCGAAACTGCATCGCAGATACGTGCCGACGCCCGCCAGGCCAAGCGGAAAAAAGTGGCATGACTGATCCAACACCGGAAGAACCGCTGGACGAAGCCGCCCTGCTCCCCTTGGCCCGGCTCCTCGCTGGCAGCCTGCGCCTGGAAAACGCCCCCGGCTTCCTCGAGGAACCCGCGCCCAGCGCCTCGTGGAACGACATCCCCACGCTGCAACTGGACGCGGAGGACTAGACCACCGCCGCCTGCGCCTTATTCTCCCGCTTCTGCACCTCCTGCGGCGCTTTCAGCAGGTTTTATCTGATCGTTCCCACGCTCTTGCGTCATGGGTATGACACGCCGCGTCGGGCTCTGAGTTCCTCCATGGAAACCTGTACCCTCGCTCAGACTCATACCATATTGGAAAAGACTGTAATTTCCCTTTCCGCCGCCCTCCTAGTACAATCACGTCCCTGACAAAAAGTCCCCGCAGAATCGGCAGCGCACTGAAAATACTTTGTTTTTTCACGCCGACGCCGATTTTCACCTTTCACTTTCCAGCAAAAATGAGCCAAACCATCCAGTCCATCCGCGGCATGAATGACATCCTGCCCGGCGAATCCGAGTTGTGGGATGTCTTCGAGGAAGTCGTCCGTTCCTGGGCGACCAGCTACGGGTACAAGCCGATCCGCCTGCCCATCGTCGAACCGACGCCGCTTTTTACCCGCGCCATCGGCGAAGTCACCGATATCGTCGAAAAGGAAATGTATTCCTTCACCGACAGCCTTAACGGCGAGCCGCTGACCCTGCGCCCGGAAGGTACCGCCGGTTGTGTGCGTGCCGTCATCCAGCACAACCTGGCCGCACAACGTCCGCAGCGGCTCTATTACATGGGCCAGATGTTCCGCCACGAAAGGCCGCAGAAAGGGCGTTACCGCCAGTTCAATCAGGTCGGGGTCGAAACCTTCGGCTTTCCCGGCCCGGATATCGATGCCGAACTGATCCTGATGGGCGCTCGCCTGTGGGACGATCTGGGGCTTGATGGCATCCGTCTCGAAATCAACTCGCTTGGTCAACCGGAAGAACGGGCGAAGTATCGCGCCGGTCTCGTTGCCTACTTCGAGAAATACCCCGATCAGCTCGACGAAGATGCCAAACGTCGCCTGCATACCAATCCGCTGCGTATTCTCGACAGCAAGAACCCGGCGATGCAGGAAATCATCCTTGGCGCGCCCAAGCTGATGGAGCATCTCGGCAGCGAGTCGCTGGCGCACTTCGAGGGCGTCCAGCAGGTGCTGAAAGACCTTGGCCAGCCCTATGTCATCAACCCCCGGTTGGTGCGCGGGCTGGATTATTACAACCTGACCGTTTTTGAATGGGTGACCGACAAACTCGGCGCGCAGGGAACCGTCTGCGCCGGAGGCCGTTACGACGGTCTGGTCGAACAGCTTGGTGGCAAGCCGATACCGGCTTGCGGCTTCGCCATGGGGATCGAGCGTCTGGTGACGCTGGTGCGCGAATCAGGTGCTGCCCCGGCTCCGGAATGCGTCGATGTCTATGTCGTGCATCAGGGCGAACTGGCCGCCAGAATGGCACCGCAGGTCGCCGAAGGGCTGCGCAGCCAGGGCATCAATGTGCTCTTCCACTGCGGCGGCGGCAACTTCAAGTCGCAGATGAAGAAGGCCGATGCCTCCGGCGCGGCCTTCGCGGTAATCATCGGTGACGATGAAGCGCAGGCAGGTGAAGTCACGCTCAAGCCGCTGCGCGACGGCGACAACGAACAGCAACGCATTCGCGTCGACCAGCTCGGCGCTGAAATCATGGACTCTTTTTTTGATGGAGAAGAAAACTGATGGCTGCCTACGATCTCGAAGAACAGGAACAATTAGCTGAAATCAAGGCCTGGTGGAAGCAATACGGCAATCTCTTGATGAACGTGCTGACGGCGGCAGCGCTCACGGTGCTCGCCTGGCAAGGCTGGAACTGGTACCAGCGCAACCAGAGTGCCCAAGCCTCGCAGGTCTATCACGTACTTTCCGTTGCCGTACAGGACAACGACAGCCAGCGCATCAAGGCGGCCAGCGGTGAATTGCTGGAGAAGTTCAGCGGTTCGACCTATGCCTCGCTGGGCGCACTCTCGGCCTCCAAAGCGATGATCGACGCTGGTGACGCAAAAACGGCTCGCGTCCAGTTGCAATGGGTGGTCGACAAGGGCAAGGACGAACTGCGCGAACTCGCCCGGCTGCGCCTTGCCACCCTG
>CAYMYD010000033.1:0-1874 GCA_964394535.1 uncultured Propionivibrio sp.
TCGACGTCCGAAAACACCATCGACAACTCACGCCCGATCGCAGCGTTTTCGACCATCTCGGACATACCATGCCGGGCAATGTCTGCCGACAGGTTCTCGACACGATTGAAGGCGATGGCCACCACCAGCACAACCAGACCCATGACCAGCGCGATAAAAATCGCCAGCCAGAGCAGTTTGCTACCGATTCTGGTGTGTGCAGGCAACATGCTTGACGTTCAGGGGGTCTGACGAACCAGTGTCGCCCCTCGCAGGACAATCGGACGCGGAGTAATGGCGTGGGCTTCGAGGGCCGTCACATTGATGATGCGTTGTCCCTTGCTGTTGGTCACCATCGGAATCTTGCTCACCGGTGTACCGCGCATCGCCTTCAGAAGCATCTCCGCCGATGTTTCACCCTGCTCCTGCCCGGTCTTGATGACGGCTGCCCATGCGCCCTGCTCGACCTGATAGCGGTTGCCGCCAAGGATGGGGCCTTTGTAGAGCTCGCTGATGATTTTGAGCACCCCGATGTTGTTCAGCGATTTGCCCTGATCGTCGACAATCCCTTCCAGACTGTCAATGAACAGCGTGTCGCACTCCGTATTCAGTTTCTTGGCAATGCCCGCGAGTTCAGCCTTGCTCTTGACCAGATGAAAGGCATTGACCCTGGCCGCATAACTTTCCTTTTCTGCCTGCACCTGGTTACGCAAGGCCAGACCAGCCGGTACATTGTTGGTGATGAAACACGCGGTCTGAACGTTGGGCAGCAACTGTTTGACAAAAGCCAGCGATTCGCGCACATGCGCACGTTCCAGCACGCCGGAAATGTTCGCGGTCGGGAAACCGTACTTTTCCGGGGCGGCATTGACGCCGCTGAACATGATCGGCGTTGTCACCTTGTCCTTCAGGAAGGGCAGAAGAAACATGCTCTGCGCATCGTCGTCCACCGTGATCACCCCTTGCGGCTGAAGACGCTGGTAGAGCGCATGGGCCTCTTCTGCCTTGGCCGGGCCGCCCGCATGATTGGCCTTGGTGTTCATGTAGAAGTAAGTGATTTCGCTGCTTTCTTTCAGCACCGAATCAATCCCTTCACGGATTTCCTTGACCCAGGGATTATCTTCCTCATAGCTCATCATCACGAGCACCTTGAACTTCGCCGAAGCGGTGCCAGAAAAGGCAAGAAACAAGGCCAGCAGCAGGAAACGGAAACAATTTTTCATACTCTCCCCCATTTTCATCATGAAATCCTATTTTATCGGCAGAAGAACAGGCCGCGGAATGTGCTGTCAACTGTAGCAGCTTATTGCCAGAAACCCCGCGTTCGTCCTAATTTAAACGCTACCCTGCCAGCGCCGAAGCAAGAGCGAATTGCTGACCACCGACACCGAACTCATCGCCATCGCCGCCCCGGCAAGCACCGGGTTCAAAAGGCCCAGCGCGGCCAGCGGGATACCGAGAATATTGTAGATAAAGGCAAAGAACAGGTTTTGCCGAATCTTGCCCAGGGTGGCACGGGAAAGGTCGATGGCGTCGGCCACGGCACGCAGGTCGCTACGCACCAGCGTCACATCGGCGGCTTCAATGGCCGCATCGGAACCGGCACCCATGGCAAAGCTGACATCGGCAGCGGCCAGTGCCGGAGCATCATTGATGCCATCGCCCACCATCGCCACGACACGGCCATCGGCCCTGAGTTCGTTGATCGTCTGCGACTTGGCCTGTGGCGAAATGCCGGCACGCCAGTCGTCGATACCGACTTCCCTGGCAATCGCGGCGGCCGTCCCGGCATTGTCGCCGGTAAGCATCACCACCTTCACCCCCAGCGCCTTGAGACGGCTGACCGCTTCACGCGAAGTTTCACGCACCGGGTCGGCAATGGCGATCAGGGCCAG
>CAYMYD010000033.1:1974-15041 GCA_964394535.1 uncultured Propionivibrio sp.
ACGGCGACCTTCACATTCCGCCTCAATGCCCTGCCCCGGCGTGGCACGGAAATCGCTGATCGTTGGCAGAGACAATCCGGCCGCCTGCGCGGCGGCAAGAACCGCCTTGGCCAGCGGGTGTTCGGAGCCCTGTTCCAGCCCGGCGGCCAGACGCAGGGCTTCGTTGGCAGAAAGATCGGTCCGCAAAGGCAGGATGTCGGTGACGACCGGTTCACCCCGGGTCAGGGTGCCGGTTTTATCGACAGCAAGAATCCGTACCTTTTCAGCACGTTCCAGCGCCTCGGCATTTTTGACGAGGATGCCGTAACGCGCCCCCTGCCCGGCACCAACCATGATCGCCGTCGGCGTGGCCAGACCCAGCGCACAGGGACAGGCAATCACCAGCACGGCCACGGCATTGACCAGCGCAACGCTGAACACGCCACCAAAGAACCACCAACTGCCGAAAGTCAGCAGCGCGATCAGGCAGACCACCGGCACAAAAATCGCCGAAATGCGGTCGGCCAGGCGTTGCACCGGCGCTTTGGAGCCTTGCGCCTGCGCCACCAGACGAATGATCCCGGAAAGCAGGGTATGTTCCCCCACGCCGGTCGCACGGCAGCGCAACATGCCTTCGCCGTTGCTGGTTGCGGCGAACACGCGGTCACCGGCCTGCTTGGTGATGGGCAGGCTCTCGCCGGTGAGCATCGCCTCATTGACGCTGGAAAGCCCCTCGATCACCTCACCATCGACCGGCAGGCTTTCACCGGGGCGGACGATGAAAATATCGCCGGGAACCAGCAGCGCGGCATTGAGTTCGACGAGTTGCCCGTCGCGCTCGACTCGTGCGGTTTTCGGTTGCAGGCGCAGGAGGCTTTCGATCGCCGCCGTGGTACGCGCCTTGGCGCGCGCTTCGAGCAGTTTGCCGAGCAACACCAGCGTAATCACCGCTGCCGACGCTTCAAAATACACCGGCAGTTCGTGAATCCCGCCCAGGGTCACGATCAGGCTGAAGAAATAAGCGGCGCTGGTGCCGAGCGCCACCAGTACATCCATATTCGCCCCGCCGCCCTTCAGCGATTTCCAGCCGCCCTCATAAAAGCGCCGACCAATCCAGAACTGAACCGGCGTCGCCAGCACGAGCTGCAGCCAGCGCGGCAGCAAATCCTGATGTCCGTGGCCGGAGAAATCCAGCCCGTTGAACATGGTCACCATCTGCGCCACCAGCGGGAAGGTCAGCGCGGCGGCGATCCAGAAACGTTGCAACTCAGCCTGGTAAAGCGCCAGCTTGCGTGCTTTTTCCTCTTCCCGTGAATGATCATCGGCGATACGTGCCCCAAAGCCCGCCCCCTGAATTGCTGCCAGCACCTGCGCGG
Organism: uncultured Propionivibrio sp.; assembly: GCA_964394535.1. Taxonomy (GTDB): domain Bacteria; phylum Pseudomonadota; class Gammaproteobacteria; order Burkholderiales; family Rhodocyclaceae; genus Propionivibrio. The sequence continues at coordinate 3,330 of CAYMYD010000033.1, forward strand.
CATCGGCCACCCCGGGCTGATAACGCACCCGCCCCCGTTCCGCTGCCAGATTGACAGCCGCTTCGACACCGGGCAAGGCATTGAGCAGCTTTTCGATCCGTGACGAACAGGCCGCGCAATGCATGCCTTCGATACTCACTTCCAGGGTCTGCCAAGGCACGACGAAACCAGCGTTTTCGATGATTTCGACGATGTGCCGTGGCGAGCTTTCTCTGGAAGTGAAATCAACCCGCGCCCGTTCGGTCGCCAGATTGACACTGACCCTGACACCAGGCAGGGCATTGAGCAATTTTTCGATCCGCGCGGAGCAGGCCGCGCAGTTCATGCCACTGACGGGGAGGTCGAGGCTGGCCGTGACGGGTGAAACATTTGCTTCCTTGTTCATTGTTAAGTCCTTGTCATCCCTCCCCAGGGATTGATGAAAAACGTTTGGCAGTCTTGTTTGGAGCAGACCTCGACCAACGGAAGTCACTATAGGAAGCCCACTCCGAAAGCTTTCTCTGACGAAAAAAGCGCGAGGAAGTTCAAGCGATGCCACCTCGGTGTGATCCAGTTCGGTGGCGCAACCGCTTTCCTTGCGGAGCACGTCGTCGATGATTCCGAAGGCTTGTGCAACATGGGGCTTTCTCATTGTCCGGCCGGTACCGCCGGGAAGACGTAAGTTAACGTGAATGGCGGTGCGGAGTAAGAGTTGCGGGATGATGTGTGGTGGCCGCGCTGCCCATTTTCCGTATCAGGATGTTGATGAAATGCTCTGTCAGCAGCGAGGGAGCCGTATGCGTGGAACTAGCCATCTGAAGCTCAATACTGATTGCCGGACTGAGTGGTTTGATCTGCAATTGGCCGGAGAAGGTGGCAGCGATATAGGGGGTGACAATGCCAACACCGATACCCGCCGCCACCAGCGCGCAAACCGTGATTGATGAATTGGTCTGTATTGAAAAATAGTCCGGCATCCCGTGGGCAACAAGTTGTGCCTTGATTTTTATGCACAATTCATCGGTTTCGCTGATGGAAAGAATCCTCTCATCAGCCAGCATCGGCAGTTCAATGACGTCAACGTCTTTCAGGCGGTGCTCTGGAGGCAAAACACAAACCGCCGACATGGTTTGCACAAGCACCGGCTGAAAATCACTGTGCTTGAATTCGCTGGTGGCCAGCGCCACGTCGATCAGATCCTGATGCAGGAAATCCTCCAGTTGCTGGGTTCTCATGGTCTGAATGCTGATATGCGTGTTCGGGAATTTTTGCAGGAATTCGCCAAGAATCTCCGGCAACAAGCCCATCGCCACGGTCGGCGTACACCCCAGACGCAGGGTTTGCGTCCCCGATTCGCGCATGACGGCAACGATGGACTCGATCTTCTGCAAGGCACCAAAGTGCTGCTGAATCGCCTGATAGAGCAACTGGCCTTCACGGGTCGGACGCAAACGCCCGTGATGCAGGTCAAAAAGCTTCAGTCCTGCGGCATCCTGAAATTCGGAAAGGCGGCGGCTGATTGAGGGTTGCGTGGTATTCAGCATGGCGGCAGCACGCGTGGCCGTCCCGGTGTGCATGACCGCCTTGAACGCTTCAATCTGCTGGAAATTAAGGCTTCTGGGCATAATGTTTATTCCTCCTTTGCACCAATACTTTCCTGCTCGACAAAAAGTGTATATCAATACTGAATAGCAGGATGAAAAAATAGCATTTGATCGTATGGGCAGTCCCGATTAGAGTTGGTTCAGAAGACAGGAAAACAGGGCCTGTTGCACTACAAAAAAACGCCACGCACCTCTCTCAACTTGAACCAATCCGGGGGTACTCATGAGCACTTCACACTTCGTCAAAACACCGTGTCCTTGCCGTCGTCTGGGTAGCGGGCCGAAGCATCACTTCTTTGGTTACTACAACAAGACCGTCTGGGATCGCACGGGCCGCTACCTGCTGGCCAACCGCTTCGATCTGGGCGATGCCAACCTGACGCCGGAGCTCGTTGCCGAAGTCGGTTATTTCGACCTGCAGGACAATGACCGCTTCCACGTCATCGACACCACCACCACCTGGAACTGGCAGATGGGTTGCCAGTATCAGTGGCTGGACGGGATGCCCGGCCGCCAAGTGATCTACAACACCCGCCGCACGGCAGCCAATCCCGGCCCGGTGTACCCCTCCTTCGGTTCAACCGTCTGCAATCTCGATACCGGCGAAAAGCGTGAATTGCCGTTGCCGGTGTATGTGGTTTCGCCGGACAGCCGTTTTGCGCTGTCGGTCGACTACAGCCGCCTGTGGATCACCCACGAGACCATCGGTTATGTCGAACCGGATTCGCCCAAGCCGATGACGCTGGCCCCGGATAACGACGGCATTTATTGCATGGATATCGCCACCGGGAAATACAAGCTCGCCATCAGCTACGCCGACATGTTCAACTTCCATCATGTGAAGTCGATGAACAAGGCAATTCACTGGGTGAGCCACATCGAGATCAACCCGACTTCCTCGCGCTTCCTCTTCCTGCACCGCTGGACCGAGCGCGTCAAGGATGAGACCTGCTTCCTGCATCGTCTGATCACCGCCAACCCGGACGGCAGCGACATGCGTCTGCTGGAGTGCTCGGATCACCCGCTGCCGCAGCTTGCCGACGATTTTGATCCGAACGCGGTCGGCACCTACGATTACGAGAAATCCGAATGGCAGATTTCGCATCCGCTGTGGTGCTCAAAAGACCAGATCGTCGTCTGGGGCCCGCACGGCAGAAACGGCATCCAGTACAACCTCTATACCGACGACAACACCTTCGCTTACAAAGCCATCGCCAAGGGCGTGCTCACGGAAAACGGCCATATGTCCTTCTCGCCGGTGAACATGCGCTGGCTGTTGAGCGACACCTACCCGGATTCGACGACCAACGAGCGCATCCTCTTCATCTACGACATGGAAACCGGCCTGCGGCACGATATCGGCAGCTTCTACGCCGATCCGAAGCTCAAGAAGGAAAACCGCTGCGACCTGCACCCGCGCTGGAGCCGTGACGGGCAACAGGTGTGCATCGATTCGGTGCATGAGCATGAGCGGCAGATGTACGTTCTCGACGTTTCCGCGCTGGTCGGCAAGTAAGCTAACACCCGGCGTTTCACCCCCACCCTGACAACACTTTTAGCGGGAGAATGACATGAAAGCATTTGCAAGAACCACGATCCTGGCAACGGCCCTGCTGCTGTCCAGCGCAGCATTTCCAGTCAATGCACAAAGCAACTTCCCGACCAAACCGGTCGTTGCCGTCGTACCCTTCTCGCCGGGCGGTGGCAATGACATCCTGCTGCGCCTGATCTCCAAACACGCCAACCAATACCTCGGCCAGACCCTGGTTGTCGAAAACAAACCGGGAGCAGGTGGCCAGATCGGCTGGACGGCACTGGCCAAATCCAAGCCGGATGGCTACAACATCGGTGCGACCAGCCTGCCGTCGATGGTCATCATCAAGGCCATGCGCCCCGAGACGCCTTTCTCTGTCGATGACTTCAAGTACATCTGCAACATCCAGATCGATCCGGTCGTCTGGGTCGTCAAGTCTGACAGCCGCTTCAAGACAGCCAAGGATTTTGTCGAACAGGCCTCCAACCCGCAGAAGGTCGTGAACGTCGCCGGTGACGGCCCGCAGAGCAATGTGCAACTCCAGCATCTGGCCGCTGCCAAGGAACTGGGGCTGGCGACCAACTTTGTTTCCTTCAATGGCTCCGGTGCAGCGATTACCGCGCTCTTGGGTGGTCAGGTGGAAATCGCCGCCGCCACCCTGAGTTCGGCAATGACCAATATCGAAGCCGGCAAGCTCAAGGCACTGGTTGTCTTCAACGACGAACCGGCAAGCGCCCTCCCGGACGTTCCGGTGGCTTCGAAATTGTTCGGCAAGAAGATTCCCTCGGTCGGGATGGCCGTCCGTGGTCTGGCCGCCCCCAAGGGACTGCCGAATGACGTGCTCGCCAAACTGGAGAGCACTTTCAAACAGATCAGCGAATCCAAGGCTTTCCTTGACGAAGCCAAGGGCATGGGCATCGAGATCAAATTTGCCGGTTCTGCCGCTGCCGAGGCGCTGGTCAAGGAGTCGGTGAAAGAAGTTGAAGCGCTCAAGGGGTTGCTGAAATAAGCCACTACCGTTGATGTCTCCACGTTATCCGGCCTGTTGTCCTCCGACAGGCCGGAACACGTCTTCGAGGAAATGAGCATATGGCACAAACTTCCAGAAAAAGAGAGCTCGGATTTGCAGCTGTCATGGTGCTGCTCTCCGCCGCCCTGCTGGTACAGGCCTTCATGTACCCAGCCGGCTCTTCACAGTTTCCGCGCTTCCTCATGGTCCTGCAGCTGATTTTTTCGGCAATCCTCTTTATGGGCGTACTGCGCCTGCCGTCGGAAACCTCAACAAACGGTGGCGGCATGGCCGCACAACTTGCCGCCCTGCGAATCCCGTTCCAGGTCTTTGTCGCCGTATCCCTCTATGTCGTCGCCATCGAACACATTGGCTACTTCGTCGCCACGGCGATCTTCCTGAGCGGCTCGATGTACTGGTTCGGCAAACACCGGATACCGGTACTCATCGGTGCCTCGGCCGGTTTCATCCTGACTGTCTATGCCCTGTTCGTGATGTTCATCGGGGCGCGCCTGCCCCAGGGTTTGCTGATCTAAGCGCGTACAAGGAAAGGATCAACATGGAATCGATGCTGAACGGAATCGCTCTGGGCGCAGTGCAACTGCTCGACCCCATCGTCATGCTGCTGATCGTGCTCGGCACCATCTTCGGCATCCTTATCGGCGCCTTGCCCGGCCTGACCAGCACCATGGGCGTTGCCCTGCTGGTACCCGTCACCTTCGGCATGACGCCGGTGCAGGGACTTTCCCTGCTCGGCGCCATTTATTGTTCATCCACCTACGCCGGGGCAATCAGCGCCATCCTCATCAACATCCCCGGCACCCCGGCCAATTGCTCGACCCTGCTTGACGGTTTTCCGATGACCAAGAAAGGCATGGCCGGACTGGCCATCGCCCTGGCAACGGCCGCCTCCGCCGTCGGCGGTTTCATGAGCAACGTCGGCCTGCTCTTTCTTGCCCCGCCGCTGGCTGAACTCGCGCTGCGTTTCGGTTCACAGGAATACTTCCTACTGGCGCTCTTCGGCGTTTCCGTCATTGCCTCGCTGTCTGATCGCAACCTGCTCAAAGGCTTCATTTCCGGCACTTTCGGGCTGTTTCTGGCGATTGTCGGCATGCACCCGATGACCGGCGACCTCCGCTTCACCCTGGGTATTCCCGAACTTTTCAACGGACTGCCGCTGGTCGTTGCCTTGATCGGTCTTTACTCCATCCCCGAAGTCATCGCCAATCTTTCCGAGACGAAAAAACCGGATGCCAGCACGGCAGAAGTCAAAGGGGTGGTCGCGCAGATGATGGAAATCTTCAAGTACAAGATGGCCATGTTCCGGGCAACCATCATCGGCCTGATCGTCGGCATCGTTCCCGGAGCCGGTTCCAGCATCGCCGGGTTCATCGCCTACGATGATGCCAAGCGTAACTCCGGCGAACCAGAAACCTTCGGCACCGGCAACCCGGTCGGCGTCGTTGCCTCGGAAACCTCGAACAATGCGGTGGTCGGTGGTTCGCTGATCCCGGCGCTGACTCTGGGCATTCCGGGTAATGCGGTCTCTGCCGTCCTCTTGGGCGGTCTGATGATCCACGGCCTCAAGCCCGGCCCCGGTCTGTTCACCCAGAGCGGCGCCATCACCTACGGTTTCATCCTGAGCATGTTCATCTCCAACCTGATGTTTGTCCCCATCGGCCTCTTTGTCGCCCGCTACGGCGTGCGCTTCATCAAGATGCCGGCCACGGTACTGGGACCATTGGTGCTTGGACTCGCCGTGATCGGTTCCTATGCGCTCAACATGTCACTGGTCGATGTCTGGATCATGATCGTCATCGGGATGCTCGGTTACGTGATGAAGTGCTTTGACGTTCCCCGCGAACCGCTGGTGCTTGGTCTGGTACTCGGCACCATGGCAGAAGGCGAACTGGCCCGTTCAATGTCGCTGGTACAGGGCAGCGTCCCGGCATTGCTCACCAGCCTGGTCACCCGCCCGCTGTCGCTGATCATCATCGGCCTGACCCTGTTCTCGATCTTCCAGGGCGTACGTTCGCAACGCAGAAGCAAGAAGCAGGCATAAGAAACAGTTCACCGCCTCTCTCCGCAAGAGAGAGGCGGTGAAACCTCAGATCACCTTCGAATAGCGCCGGCTTTCCCGGTCGGCGCGCAGGCGGCGGTCAAAGACCATCGACACCGCGCGCACCAGCATGCGTCCCGGCGGCAGCACGACAATACGGCGCGGCTCGATGCGCACCAGCCCACCCTGCACCATTTCCTCCAGCGCCGCGAGCTCGGTGGCGAAATAACTGGCGAAGTCGATACCGTGAGCTTTTTCGACGGCATCGAAAGACAGTTCGAAATGGCACATCAGCGACTGGATGATGGCCCGCCGCAACATATCGTCGGCATCGAGTTCGATCCCCCGGAAAACCGGCAACTGACCGGCATCAAGCAAGGCGTAATACTCGTCGAGCGTTTTGACGTTCTGGCTGTAGATCGCGCCGATCTTGCTGATCGAGGAGATGCCGAAAGAGAGCATGTCGCAATCCGCATGGGTCGAATAGCCCTGGAAATTGCGGTGCAGGCGCCCTTCACGCTGGGCAATGGCCAGCTCATCGTCGGGCTTGGCGAAGTGATCCATGCCGATAAAGACATACCCGGCCTCGCTCAGTTTGCGAATAGCCAGGGCGAGGATTTGCAAACGCGTATCCGCTGACGGCATGTCGGCTTCGGGGATGCGCCGTTGCGGCTTGAACAGGTTGGGCAGATGGGCGTAGTTGTAGATCGACAGCCGATCCGGGCTGGCGGCAATGATGCGCTCCAGAGTGCGCTCGAATCCGGCCACACTCTGCCGGGGCAGTCCGTAAATGAGATCAATGCTGATCGAACGGAAGCCGCTCTCGCGTGCGGCATCGATCACCGCAAAGGTTTCTGCCTCGCTCTGGATACGATTGATGCATTTCTGGACGGCTTCATCAAAATCCTGTACGCCGACGCTCATGCGGTTGAAACCGAGTTCGCCGAGGAGTTCCACTGTGGCACGATCCACCTTGCGCGGGTCAACCTCAATGGAATACTCACCGCCATCGATCAGCCGGAAATGCTGGCGCGTCGCCGCCATCAACTGACGCATTTCGTCATGCGACAGGAAAGTCGGCGTCCCACCGCCCCAGTGCAGTTGCTCGACCACATTGTCATCAGCAGCCAGATAACGGCGCTGCAGCGCCAGTTCCTTCGCCAGATAGCGCAGATATTTGGCCGAGCGCCCATGATCCTTGGTGACGATCTTGTTGCAGGCACAGTAGTAGCAGATCGTGCTGCAGAAGGGGATGTGGAAATACAGCGACAGCGACCGCTGTGCGCCCTCCCCCGCCTGCCTCCGCCCCAGCCAGTGCTGGCACAGTTCGGCAGAAAACGGCTCGACAAAACGATCCGCCGTCGGATACGAGGTATAACGCGGCCCGTTGATGTCAAAACGGTGAATGATCTGCGGATCGAAAACGAGGGATTCGGTAGCGAAGTTCATGGCGGAAGTTTATCTCAGGGCTGCGCGTCAGTGGGTTTATTTGGCCAGTTTCACCACTTTGCCCTTGAGTGCCACACCGGACATCACGGCACCATTGCCGCACATGTACTCGGTTTCGCTGGAGCGTTCACTGTTCTTGTAGTTGCTCTTGATCTCAACCACGGCATTGCCCCCTTCCTTGGCGGCCCGCTCCTGCAGTTCAAGCACGGCGCTCAGGAATACCCATTCGCAGGCTTCCTTGTCGGTTTTGTTGAAGGCATTGGTTTTTTTGTTGGTTTTCCATTCGCCCAGGCTTTCCTTGATCGCCGGATGTCTTTGCTTGCCAAAATAGAGCGCAATGTTCGGATCCAGTTTCTCCTTGGCCGCCGGTGTATTCAGCGCATCGCTTAACGGATACATATTCCTGTCATCCCGGGCAAACAGGCTGCCAGAGAGGGTGATTGCACTAGCAACGATCAGGCTTTTAAGCATTACAGATTTCATTTTCTACTCCTTTTTATTGAAAACGACGAAATATCAGGCAGGCATTGGTGCCGCCAAAACCAAAACTGTTGGACATAACGCTATTGAGGGGTTGCGTCAACGTCCGGGTAACCAGGGGCAAACCGGCACATGCTGCGTCAAGCCGGGTGATATTGGCACAGCCGGCAACAAAACCCCGTTCCATCATCAGCAGGGAATAAATGGCTTCATGCGCCGCTGAAGCGGCGATGGGATGACCGGAGAGCCCCTTGGTCGAAGAAATCAGCGGCACCCTGTCGCCAAAAACCTCGCGAATTGCCGCCAGTTCGCTCACATCCCCCAGCGGCGTCGAGGTGGCATGGGCATTGATGTAGTCAACACTGCCGCCCGCCTCATTCAAGGCCAGACGCATGGCTCTTGCCGCCCCGCCACTGTCAGGGGTCACCATGTCCACACCATCGCTGCAGGCACCGTAGCCGACAACTTCTGCGCGGATGGGCGCACCACGCTCTTGCGCCACCTCCAGCGCTTCCAGCACGAGAATGCCTGCCCCGCCAGCAATCACAAAACCATCGCGCCCCTCGTCGAAGGGGCGTGAAGCCGTCGTATCGTTATAGGCACTGGAAAGTGCGCCCATGGCGTCAAACATGGCGCTGGTTGTCCAGCGCACTTCTTCCGCCGCGCCGACAATCACCCGTTCCTGCCGACCTTGACGAATCAGATCCGCACCCTGCCCGATACAGTGTGCAGCGGTCGCACAGGCCGAACTGATCGAGTAACTGATTCCCTGAATACCAAAAGCAGTCGCCAAGCAGGCCGAGGTCGTGCTGCCCATGATTCGCGGTACAGCATAGGGGGCTACTTTCGAGATGCCTCCTGCACTCATCGCGGCAACGGCCAGATGGTGCTCATAGGGTGAGCCGACACCGGAACCGACGATCAGTCCGGTCAGCGGATTGGCAATATCATCCACTTCGAGCCTTGCATTAATCAGCGCATGTCGTGCTGCGAGGTAGGCATAAAGCGAGGCATCGCCCATGAAGCGGCGAATCTTTCTGGGGAGCGGCAGTTCGCCGGAGATGTCCGGCACACCAGCGACGCAACTACGCATGCCGCGCCTGGCATATTCAGGTTGCCAGGCAAGACCGGAGCGCCCCTCACGCAAGGCCTGCGCCACCTGATCCAGATCATTGCCCAGACAGGAAATGATGCCCATCCCGCTGACAACGACACGCCGCATCGCCACGTTTCCCGATCAGAGATTTTGCAGATTATTCTGAATCGCCTGCTTCAACTCGCCAACAAAGCGGTTGTAGTGCGGATGGATGTTGGGTACGCCTTCGACCATGCGGTATTTCATGTTGATGCTGTCCCTATAGGTCAGTGAATAGCTTTCAGGACTACAGGTAATATTCACCATGATCGTATGTTTGTTTCCGTTCCAGCTATAGGCAGCCGTCATCCCGGCTTCCTTCTGGTGACTGATCGACCAGTTGCGACTCACCGCAGCGCTACGCGCAGCCTGACAGACTTCTTCGGCACTCAATGATTTGCCACTACCTGCCGTTACCGGCACCGCCTGATGCTCGATGACAGGAACCGGCGTACGTGCCTGAGCCGCACCGGAAGCCAGTAAAAGCAAGCTCAGAAAAAACACTTTCAGCTGTTTCATTTATTTCTCCTTAATCATAAATACGCTTGAAAATCAATGAAGTATTAATCCCGCCAAAGGCGAAATTATTGCTCATGATGTATTCGGTTTCGAGCATGCGCCACGCGTCCATCAGGTAATCGAGTTCACCGCAGGCTGGATCAGGTGTGGTCAGATTGAGCGTTGGCGCAAAAGTGCCGCGACGCATCATTTCGATCGCCCACCAGGCTTCGATCGCTCCACAAGCGCCTAGCGTATGCCCCAGATAGCTTTTCATCGAACTGATCGGCTTGCCGCTGCCCAGCACCTGCTGCGTTGCCTGACTTTCCGCCACATCCCCCCGGTCGGTCGCTGTCCCGTGGGCACTGACATAGCCGATTGCTGACGCAGACAGACCGGCATCGGCCAGTGCATCGCGCATCACCACGGCCATCGTCGAGGCTTCCGGCTGGGTGATGTGCAGACCGTCCGAATTGCTGGCGTAGCCAACAATCTCGGCGTAAATCCGTGCGCCACGGGCACGTGCCGAATCAAAATCTTCCAGTACCAGTGTTGTTGCCCCCTCGCCGACGACCAGACCATCGCGCTCACGATCAAAAGGCCGGGGCGTGGTTTCGGGCGCCTCATTGCGGCAACTGGTGGCAAACAGGGTATCGAATACCGCCGCACCGGGTGCCGAAAGCTCTTCCGCGCCACCGGCCAACATCATCTGCTGACGGCCGAAACGAATGGCCTCATAGGCGTAGCCAATGCCCTGACTGCCGGAGGTGCAGGCACTGGATGTCGGAACGACCCGCCCTTTCAGCCCGAAAAAGAGCCCCACATTGACGGCTGCGGTATGCGGCATCATCTGGATGTAACTGGTGGAGGTCACGCCCTGCATCGAGCCGGTATCAAGCATCCTGCCAAAAACACGCACCGGATCGACGCTGCCCGCCGAGGAACCATAGGCAATCCCCATGCGCCCGTCACGAATCGACGGATCATCAAGCAAGCCGGCATCCAGCAACGCCATTTCACTGGCACGTACCGCCATCAGGGACACCCGCCCCATCGAACGAACCATCTTGCGCGAATAATGGCCTGGCGTTGCAAAATCGTCGACCGGCGCACCGAGCCGACTGTTGAGATTGTCGAAATAATCCCATTCGTGCATCCGGCGCACGGCGTTCTTCCCACTGCGCAAATGCGCCTCGATCGTCGCCCAGTTGTCGCCAAACGCCGTCACTCCGGCCATGCCGGTCACTGCCACCCGCCGCATCAGATAATTCCTCCATTGACGCCCAGCACCTGTCGCGTGATGTAGGCGGCTTCGTCCGACATCAGAAAAGACACCGCGGCGGCGACTTCCTCTGCCCGGCCCAGGCGGTTCATTGGTACGATCTTCAAGGCTTCTTCCAGCGGTATGTCACTGATCATTTCTGTTTCGACAATGCCGGGAACTACACAATTGACTGTAATTTTCCGGCTGGCAAGCTCGACGGCGAGTGCCTTGGTCGCGCCGATCAGACCCGCCTTCGCCGCGCTGTAATTGACCTGTCCACGATTACCCATGATCCCGGAAATCGACGCCAGCGTGACAATCCTTCCCCCCTGTCGCAAACGTACCAGCGGCATCGAAAGCGGATGCACCACGTTATAAAAGCCGTCAAGCGTGGTATCGATCACCTGATCCCAGTCCTCTTCCGAAAGTGCCGGAAAGGCGTTATCCCGGGCCACCCCGGCATTACAGACGATGCCGTAATAAGCGCCCTTTTCTGCCAACTGTGCTTCCAGTGCCGTGCGGCACGCCTGTCGGTCGGCAACATCGAATTGCAGGAGATCGGCCTGCCCACCTGCTGCCGTGATTTCTGCCACAACCGCTTCGCCTTCGGCACGACGGCTGCGACAATGCACCGTCACAGCAAAGCCATCCTGTGCCAGGCGCAAGGCAATGGCCCGACCAATCCCTCGGCTGGAGCCGGT
>CAYMYD010000034.1:0-14552 GCA_964394535.1 uncultured Propionivibrio sp.
CTTTTTCCACCGGGAAACCCAGCGGCAGGATAACCCACATCTGCCCCTGCTGGCGCATGCGCCCGGCCTCTGCACCGGCTTCGGCACCGAAGCCCCAGAAAAAGTCGGCACGCACCACGCCACGGATGGCCCCCCCGGTGTCCTGCGCCAGCATCAGGCGCTGCAAGGGTTCCGTCGAATTCGGGCGCGTCGTCGCCAAAAACACCGGCGCGCCGAGCGGCACCTGTGCCGGATCGACGGCGATGCTGCGCCCGGCGGTGAGCGGAACCCCCAGCGCACCGGGCGGGCCAAGTTCGTCACCGCCCGCCGACTTCGTTTCGCGGAAGAAAACATAACTCGGATTGCTGTTCAGCAGCTCATCCAGCTTCGCCGGATTGGCCCGCGCCCAGGCCTGGATGCCCTGCATCGACGCCTGTTCGGCTTTCAGTTCGCCGCGATCAATCAACACCCGGCCAACGGAACGGTAGGGATGGCCGTTCTGGTCGGCGTAATTGAGGCGCACCTGCGAGCCGTCGGGCAGCCGCACCCGCCCGGAGCCCTGAATCTGCAGGAAGAAGAGTTCCACGGCATCATCGACCCACAGCAACACCCGGTCGGAAAACGCCTTCTCGTTGCCGACAATCTCCGCTCTTGAGTAATAAGGAACGATCTTGTTGCCCTGCAGGCGTCCGCGCAGACGCCGGTTCTTGAGATCGGGCAGCACGTCGGAGAGATCAATGCTCAGAAGGTCGCGTGGCACGCCGAGCACCGGCTGGGCGAAATTCGCCGTGCGCTGGCGCGAACCGCGCAGCAAGGGTTCGTAGTAACCGGTGATCATCCCCTGCGTCGTGCCGTCAGGATTGGTCAGCCGCCAGGGCATGAAACGCGATTCGAAAAACTGGCGCTGCAACCCGGCATCCTGCGGCGGCAGGCGACGCGCTTCTTCACAGACGGCACGCCATAATGGCCACTGCGGACGGCTCGCCAGCGCCTTGCAGGACTGCGCAAAGGCAGACCAGGCAGCAGGCAGATCATCGTCCTCTGCCCAGCCCGGCAGATCCTGCCACTGTGCCGCCTGTAGCGGTTTGGCAGAGGGCTGCGCTACGGACGGCACAGCCGGGGCCGGGCAGGGCTGTATCGCCGGACACGGTAGGCAGGCCGGACAGGTCGCCACAGGCGGCGGTGTCGTGCTGCAGGCAGCAAGCCCGAGGGCAGCCAAGGCCAGGAGACATGAAGGGAGAAGGGAGAAGGGGGAAGGGTAAAACCGTCTGTCCGCAATCGTGCTGCGGAAACAAACGGCGTTTTTGCCGGGCGCAAGCCGGGAAAGCAGGAAAGGCGCACCCTTCCCACTTTCCTCTTCCCCCTTCACTAAACTGATTCGACGCTTGATCATGTTTGCTAAAATTCCGGATTCACAAAAACCCGGAGTATACGTCCGATGACCGATCTCGACCGGCAACTTGAGCGCTTTCTCACCCAGGCCGAACTCATGCTCAAGCGTCTCGACCCCCTGCTACCTCCGCTTTCTCCTGCTCCGGACTGGGACAGTGCGTTCGCTTTCCGCTGGCGTCGGCACGGGACTTCCGGCTTTCTGCAAGCCGTGCGTCGCCCCTCGCCGATCCGTCTTGCCGACCTCTGCGACATTGACGAGCAGAAAGCGCGCATCGTCGCCAACACGCGCCAGTTCATCGCCGGCAAACCGGCCAACAACGTGCTGCTCACCGGCACACGCGGTTCAGGCAAATCCTCGCTGATCAAGGCGCTGCTCAACGAATACGCGGGCAACGGCCTGCGCATCATCGAAGTCGAAAAGAGCGAACTCACCGACCTGCCGGACATCGTCGAACTGGTCGAGCACCGCCCCGAGCGTTTCATCATTTTCTGCGACGACCTCTCCTTCGACGCCGGGGACGCCACCTACAAGGCGCTGAAAGTGGTGCTCGACGGCTCGCTGGCCTGCGCGCCGGAAAACGTGCTGATCTACGCCACCTCCAACCGCCGCCACCTGATGCCGGAATACTTTGCCGAAAACGCCGAAACTCACCGTGTCGGCGAAGAAATTCACCCTGGCGAGGCCATCGAGGAAAAGGTTTCGCTCGCCGAACGCTTCGGCCTGTGGCTTTCGTTCTACCCCTTCGACCAGGACGCCTACCTCAACATCGTCGCCCACTGGCTCGCCAGCTTCGGCTGCAAGGAAGGCGAAATCGTCCGTGCCGAACGCGATGCCCTGAACTGGGCCCTGATGCGCGGCGCACGTAATGGCCGCGTTGCCTGGCAATTTGCCAAGGACTGGGCCGGGACACGCAAGGGGAAGAAGAAGTGAGGGACGAGGCGGAAGGCGCGATGCGTGCAAAAACCGCGCCGACACCCTCGCTCACCCAGCCGAAAATCGTCGACGTCGCCGCCGCCATCCTGTTACGTCAGGGCAGCGCCGGAACCGAGTATCTGCTTGCGCAGCGCCCGGTCGGCAAGGTTTATGCCGGTTACTGGGAATTCCCCGGCGGCAAGGTCGAAGCCGGAGAAACCGTCCAGCAGGCGCTGGTGCGCGAATTGCAGGAAGAACTCGGCATCCGCATCGAACGCGCCTGGCCGTGGCTGAGCCGCGAGTTCGTCTATCCGCACGCCCATGTGCGCCTCAAATTTTTCCAGGTGCCGTCGTGGCGGGGAGAAATCGTCCCGAAGGAACACAGCGGCATCGTCTGGACAGCGCTGCACGAAACGCCTGCCATTGCACCCCTGCTCCCCGCCAACGGCCCGATCCTGCGCGCACTCCGGCTCCCCACCCGCTGCGCCATCACCAACGCCACCGAGAACGGTGTCGAGCACGAACTGCAACGGCTGCAAAGCGCTCTGCAAGGCGGCCTGCGCCTGATCCAGTTACGCGACAAGACACTGTCCCCCGCAGCACGACAGCACTTTGCCCAGGCGCTCATGGCGCTGACCGGCGACTACCCGGGAAGCATCGTGCTGGTCAACGACGACGAGGCCCTGGCCCGTCACATTGGCGCGCCGGGACTGCATCTTTCCTCCGGGCAGCTTCTGCAATGTCGCCAGCGCCCCGCCTTTGTGCATGTTTCCGCCGCCTGCCACAATGCCGCCGAACTCACCCACGCTGCCGGACTGGGACTCGACTTTGCCCTGCTCAGCCCGGTATTGCCGACCCCCTCGCACCCGGAAAGCAGCGGGCTCGGCTGGGCGGAATTCGCCCGCCTCTGCGAGCACTCGCCGATTCCGCTCTTTGCGCTTGGCGGCATGCGCCCCGACATGGAAGAAACCGCCCGCACCCACGGCGCACACGGCATCGCCTTGTTGCGGAACTGGTCGGCCCGATAACACTCCAATCGCTGCGCCAAGACCGTTAACCGTCCCCCAAAGACCCAAAACGCCCATGGCGCAAAGCGAGAAATGCGGTATTTTTCCTCCGTATTTTCTCTGCACCCCCGTGTCTCTGTGGCAAGAGTTAGACTTTTTCGTCATCCCTGAGCGCTGATAGCCATTGTCCTGCTGTCCTGCGCATTCCGCCACGGTTATACTTGCGTTTTTGTCCTATCGTCAGTCTCAAGGAGTTTTATGGAATCGCTGCGCTTCGTCCTGCCTCAATCCGAAATCCCGACGCACTGGTATAACGTTGTCGCCGACATGCCGAACAAGCCCTGCCCGCCGCTCGGGCCGGACGGCAAACCGGCGACGCTGGAACAGATGAGTGCCATTTTCCCGATGGCCATCCTCGAACAGGAAATGTCTGCCGAGCGCTGGATTCCCATCCCGCAGGAAGTCCGCGAAATTTACCGGCTGTGGCGCCCGTCGCCGCTGGTGCGCGCCGCACGGCTGGAAGAGATGCTCGGTACCCCGGCACGGATTTACTACAAGAACGAAGGTGTCTCACCCGCCGGTTCGCACAAGCCGAACACCGCCGTCGCCCAGGCCTTCTACAACAAACAGGCCGGCATCAAGCACCTGACCACCGAAACCGGGGCCGGTCAGTGGGGCTGTTCGCTGGCGCTGGCCGGGCAGATGTTCGGCATCGGCGTGCGCGTGTTCATGGTCAGGGTCAGCTACGACCAGAAACCCTATCGCCGCTCGATGATGCAGACCTGGGGGGCCGAAGTCTTTGCCAGCCCGTCGAATGTCACGCAGACCGGCCGCGCCGCACTGGCCGCCGACCCGAACAATCAGGGCTCGCTGGGCCTGGCGATTTCCGAGGCGGTGGAAGAAGCGGCCGCGCGCAGCGACACCAATTACGCGCTCGGCTCGGTACTGAACCACGTCGCCTTGCACCAGACGATCATCGGCCAGGAAGCCAAAAAGCAGTTTGAAATGGCCGGTGACTGGCCGGATGTGATCTTTGCCCCGTGCGGCGGCGGTTCCTCGTTCGCCGGCATGGCCTTCCCCTTCTTCGCCGACAACGCGGCGGGGGGTCGCCAGGGCAAACTGGTGCGTCTGGTCGCGGTCGAACCTTCGTCCTGCCCGTCGCTGACCAAGGGCCAGTTCGCCTATGACTTCGGCGACGCCTCGGGCTTCACGCCGATGATGAAGATGTTCACCCTCGGCCACAACTTCATGCCGCCCGGCATCCACTCCGGCGGGCTGCGTTATCACGGTGCTTCGCCGCTGGTCTCGCAGCTTTACCAGGACGGGCTGATCGAGGCGATTTCCGTGCCGCAACTCTCGGTGTTCGAGGCGGGCGTTCTCTTTTCCCGCGCCGAAGGCATCATCCCGGCACCGGAATCCTGCCACGCCCTGCGCGGTGCGATCGACGAAGCCCTGCGCTGCAAGGAAACCGGCGAAGCCAAAACCATCCTCTTCAACCTCACCGGGCACGGGCATTTCGACATGCCGTCGTATGACAGCTATCTGGCCGGGAAACTCGGTGACTTCGAGTATCCGGAGGAAGCCATCAAGGCCTCGTTGAAAGACTTGCCGAAAGTCGGCTAGGGCAGGTCGCGGTAATGCGGATCCTCGTCTTCCTGCTGCTGCTCTTCAACCTGCTGTTCCTGGCTTGGACGCGGGGCTTGCTGGGCGGGGAACCCCCGCCCGATGCCCTGCGTGTGCAGCAGCAATTGCAGGCCGAGCGGATCAAGGTGGTGGCACGCGACAATCTGCCCGAAGAAAAAAAACCGGCGGAGAAAATCGCCAGAGCGGAAGTCGTTGAACCGCCGGAAAGTCCCATACCTCCGCCCGAGAAACCCGAAAAGCCTAACGGAAAGAAGGACGAGCCGGGCTGTCTGCTGTTTTCCGAACTGGCCAGTGGTGAATCAAAAAAACTGGACGCCCTGCTCAAGGAGAAATTCCCGGCCTTCAGCGGACAGAAAGTCATGACACCGGGCGGCTTCTGGGTATTCATTCCGCCGCAGGCCAACAAGTCGGAGGCGGAGCGCAAGGCCGCCGAACTGAAAAAGTTCGAGGTGCCCGAATTCTTCATCGTGCAGGACGGGCCGCAACGATTTGCCATCTCGCTGGGCGTTTTTTCCAGTCAAGAGGCCGCCGAAGACCGTCTCCAGGAATTGCGTGCCAAAGGGGTGCGCTCGGCAATCGTCGGCGAACGCGAACTCAAACCGCTCGCCGGTGTCCTGGAAGTCCGCGGCCCGGAAAATCAGGCCGAGGCACTGCGGCAGGCGGTCAGCGCGCTACTGCCCAAGAGCCGCTCAAGCGGATGCCGACCGGCTCAGCAGCAATGAATCCCGTCATCGGACTGACCGGTGGCATCGGCAGCGGCAAAAGCACGGTTGCCGACCTCTTTTACCGCCTGGGCGTGACGGTCGTCGACACCGACCGCATCGCCCACGAGCTGACCGGCGCAGAGGGCGCAGCCATGCCGGAAATCATCGCCGCCTTCGGCAAAGATATCGCGCTGCCGCAAGGCGCGCTGGATCGTGCGGCAATGCGGCAGCGGGTTTTTACCGACGCCTCGGCAAAAACCCGCCTGGAAGCCATCCTGCACCCGAAGATCCGTCAGGAAAGCCGTCAGCGCTGTCAGGCAGCGACTTCGGTTTATGTGCTGCTGGCCGTGCCGCTTCTGGTCGAAACCGGCGTCTGGCGACAGGAAGTTCGCCGGGTCCTGGTCGTCGATTGCGACGAGGCGACGCAGATTGCCCGCGTCAAGGCACGCAGCGCCCTGTCTGCCGTCGAAGTGCGGGCGATCATGGCAACGCAGGCCACCCGTAGCGAACGTCTGGCTGCTGCCGATGACGTGATTCTCAACGATGGCACACCGGAAGCACTGGAACCCCGGGTACAGGCATTGCACCAGCGCTATCTTGAACTGTTCGGCAGGAGCCGAGAAATTCAGTGAAACATGAACGCCAGAAAACCTGCCGGTCGTGCTTGTAACGGGACACCCTTTAATTTTGCCCCTTTTCGCAAAGCGCGACGCATCTGAGCCCCCCTATTTCCTCTACTTCCCCCGGGATTGCCCTACAACGGTTGAGATTTTGTTGCAAATGCCTCAGAATTCGTGTGTTTATTCCCTTTCCCCCACGGCGGCCACGTGATTACCTACGAATATCCTTTCAATGAGCGCACCCGTACCCTGTTGCGCCTTGAGGATTTGTTCGACAAGGCCAACTATTTTGTCGAGCGGGAAGGCAAACAGGAACACCATGTCGCCTTGCTGACCCTGTTCGAGATTCTCGAAGTGGCCGGCCGTGCCGACCTCAAGATGGATCTGATCCAGGAACTTGAGCGCCAGCGTCAGACCTTGCTGGGCTTCCGCAACAACCCGGCCATCTCCGAAGAAGCGCTCTCCGGCGTACTCTATGAACTGGAGCAGGCCTCTGCCGCCCTGCTCGGCATGACCGGCAAGATCGGCCAGCATCTGCGTGACAACGACTGGCTGATGGGTGTCAAAAGCCGGGCCGCCATCCCTGGTGGGGTCTGCGAGTTCGACCTGCCGTCCTATCACTACTGGCAGCACCGGGATTTGACCACCCGCCAGCAAGCCCTGCGTACCTGGATGAAACCTTTTGCCCCGCTGTGCAGCGGCCTGGCGATCGTCCTGCGCCTGTTGCGCAACAGTGGCAATGCCGAACAGCAGGTGGCCAAGGGCGGCTCCTTCCAGATGATGCTTGGCGGTGCCAGCTCGCAGATGGTGCGCATCACGCTCAAGCTGGATGATTGCTGCGTTCCTGAAATCAGCGCCAACAAGTACGCGCTGAACATCCGCTTCACCCGCCCCGACAGCGAACACCGGCGCCAGAGTGACAGCAGCATCGATGTGCCCTTCGACATCACTTTCTGCAACTTCTGATCCATGAAGGCGAAGATCGTCCGTTGCCCGCAATGCGGTGGAGATTCGGAATGGAGTGTGAACAACGCCTTCCGCCCGTTCTGCTGTGAGCGCTGCAAGCTGATCGACCTCGGTGCCTGGGCGTCGGAAGCGTACCGGGTGCCGGTCGAAGAAGGCGTTACGCAGGAAGCAGAAAGCCCCTCCGCAAACTACTTGTGATAGGTGCGCGCCCCGGTCCCGGCGGCGAACGGCCGCGAGGTCTGCGCGGCGTCAGTCTCGAAGAGGTTCCAGCCACTCGCCTGCGCCGTCATGAACAGCACCAGCGCCAGCGTTGCGAAAACGATGTTGGATTTGAACATCAGTCATCCTCCTCGTCGTCATCATCATCACCCAAATCGCTTTCCAGCCAGCGCCTGGTTTCGAACCGGCTGCGTTTGTAACGCGCTTGAATCGGGAAAAACCCCAGGAAGATCAGCAGCAACACGTAATTCGACCACCCCGGCGAATTGACCTCCAGCCTGACGGTATCGCTGAGCGGCTGTGTACGCTTTTCGTCCAGTTCGAAGTCGACATCAAGGTAATACACCCCGGCCGGGATATTCTTGAAGACAATGGTCTCGGCGCGTGAACCTTCGCTCCAGCTTTCACCGTCATCGACCCCGTGAAAATAGGCCAGCTCCTGATGCCCCTGATAGGTCTGGCCGGTATCCTTTTCGATCAGCGTCGTGGTGATGCCCACCCAGTCGTTGGCGAGATTGGCAATATGCGTCAGACTGAGCGACTGCTGCTCCGGCAGCGTGAACTCCTTGGTGCTCAGCGCTTCATCCTCGCCGGGGGTAAAAAGCAACTCCTCGCGCAGCACTTCCCCGGAAATGCCGGAAACGAAGATCAGCTGCAACAGGGTGGCCAGTACCAGCAGCACCCAGAACAGCCGGGTAACCTTCTTACTCTGCGCGACCAGCGGGTTAGGCTGATTGGCGTAGACGCCAACCCGCTCCGGCGGCGTACCCTTGATCCCGAACGCGCTACAGACATCCTCCGGCTCAAGGTACTCGCTCAGCGACCAGCTCACTTCCTTTTTCGTCACCTCGCGCGAAAGGAGCAAGGGCGGCGCGATATAGTCGTCCACCTTGCTGCTTTCCCCGAGACTGACCCGCCAATAGAACTCGCCAAGCACGTAAGAGACTTTGGACGCGCTGCTGCTGAAGTGCTTGAAGAGTCGATTGTCGAAAGTCACCCAGGAGGCTTCCGGCCCGGCCTTGGGAAGCTTCGACACGGTGCGTGCATAACACCAGTGTCCTTCGTACTCGGTCAGCCAGGCGAAACCTGCCTTGGCGTTGAACAGCAGGTATTCCGACCAGGTCCAGACCTGGCCGTCGGCCTGTATGCTGCGCTGCAGGAAACCGATGATCTCCCAATCCACGTCCTTGAGCCGCCCCTTGCTGCCGAGCGGCAACCACGGTGTGATGCGCAGTTTCGCCTTGGCTTTGGCCAGCAGCTGCAGCTTCTGGTTTTCGAGTCCGATCAGTGAACTGCAACTGGGGCAGGTCAGGCTTCTGATCGCATCGGAATGTATCGTCAGCGGCGCGCCGCAATGTGGACAATCGAAGGCGGAAACCTTGACCTTCTTCCCCGCTCCACCCCCCATTTCGGGCTCTTTCAGATGGCTCAGTGTGAGCGCTTCAAAGCTCACCGGCTCGCCAACAAAGAACAGGGGCGGCGTTTCGCTGTAATCAATGGTGGCAAAAATTTCGTCGTTGCGCAGGTCGGCGGCATTGACGTCGTAGCCGGATTCGACCTTGAACGGCAGCTCGCCCTCGCCCGCGATACAACGCGCCGACTCCAGATTGGTGACGACAAAGGCCTTGTCGTTGACGATGAACTGCATGTCCGGCTCCAGCACCTCGAAGGCTGGAACGCTGTTTTTCAATGGCTCCAGGCGGGTGAGCATGTACTCTCCCCCGGCTTCGGACAGCCAGGCCGTCGTGGCGTCGCTGAACAGGAGGTGCCATTCGTTCCACAGCCCGGATTCATATTGGAGCTGGATGCGCCCGATCACGCTGAAAGGCGTGTCCTGATAACGGCCTTCGGTGCCAATCCGGATCAGCGTCGGATCATCCAGCAGATCGGCCATGCGGCCGAGGTTCTTCAGATCCTCGCCATCACGCAGCAAAGTGCCCCGGCAGTATTCACAGACGGTATAGGCCGAAGCCGATGACTTGAACGTCACCGGCGCACCACATGAGGGGCAATTGGCGGTTTTCATGGGGCTACGGTGAAAGCGAAACGCCTTTCACCAGCGAGGCAACAGGCATGAATTTCATCCTCACGAAAGCTCAGTAGCTCATGCAGGCGGCATTGGTCAAACCAACCACCATCGACAAACTGGCCACGAAAATGCCCGAGGCCACCTGACCATTTGGAATGTCCTCGGTCAGGTGCGGCAAGGTAAAGCGCGCCACCAGATAGGTCAGCAGCTGGATCACCCCGGCGATGATGCCCCAGACGGTCAGATCGAGCAGGGCATCGCTGTGCGCGATGACGTTGGCGACTGGCATGGCAAAGCCGAGCAGTGCGCCGGACAGGCTGATCGCCGCTGCCACGTTGCCCTTGCGGATCAGGTCGATTTCATCGTAGGGCGTCACCTTGACGTAGATCAGCAGAAAGCCCGTCAGCAACAGCATGGCCACCACCAGATACGACAAAAAAGAGGGGAGCATGGTCACGATCTTTGGCAGCATGATATTCCTCCGGCAAACGCTGTATTTTTGGTCACGCCCGGCCGACCGGGATGCGCACAGGGCGTAGATTACTGCGAAGTCATGAAGCGCACCAGCCCTTCGAGCACCAGATTTTCCACCAGCCGGGACGGGATGTTCAGACGCCCTGCAAGACCTTGTGCCGCGCCGCCGGTCATCAGGCAAACCGCCCCCGGCACGTCGGCCAGCGCGGCATACATGCGCTCGATGGCACCCAGCTGGGCCTGCAGGCAACCGCTGACGATAGCGTCGGCGGTATTGCACGGCAGTTCGCGATAGTGTCCGCTCACCAGCGGCAATTGCGCGGTGTTCTGCGCCAGAGCGCTGCGCATCAGGTCGCTGCCGGGCAGGATCAACCCACCGCGGAACAAGCCGTCGGCATCGAGCCGGTCGACCGTCGTCGCCGTACCGGCACAGACCACCAGACAGTCCGCCGAAACCCGGCCACGCGCTCCGATCAATGCCGCCCAGCGGTCCGCACCGAGCTTCTCCGGCTGTTCGTAGCCATTACGCACGCCGCAGGCCTGTGCGCCTGAACGCAACCAGTGCAAGCGCGCTGCCTGTTCGCCCAGCGCCAGCGTGAACGCCTTTTCAACAGCCGCACCCGCGACATTGCAGGCGATGATCCTGCCCTGTGCCGGCCAGTTGCGTGCGACGTCCTCCAGGGAAACCACATCGGCGGTCGGCAAAGCCCCCTGGCCCAGCCACACACCACCATCCCAGACGCCCCACTTGAGCCGTGTATTGCCGATGTCGATGGCGACAATCATTGCAGCCTCCGCAGACTCACATCACCGGACAGGCAGCGTTCGATGCCGCTGTCTGTCTGCACCAGCAGAGCGCCATCGTGGTCAGCTCCCCGGCAGACGCCCTCTTTCACCACCTGTCCTTCGCGTAGCAGACAGACCGGCCGATCCTGCCAGACGTTGTACGCCTGCCATTCGTCGCGCAGGGCGGCAAAGCCGTCGCAGGCAAAAACATCCAGAACCCGGGCCAGTCCGTCAAGCAGGCGGGCAAAGAGGAAATGCCGCTCGGGCAGGGGCCGGAGTACACGCGCCAGCGCCGTCGGCGGCAGATGAAAGGGTAGGCGCTCGAAATCGGGGGGAGGCGCCAGGTTGATACCGATGCCGATAACCGCCAGCGAACACCCCTCCGCGCCCTGCAACTCAACGAGAATACCGCCGAGTTTGGCTTCATCGAGCAGAATGTCATTCGGCCACTTGAGCGTGATGCCGGGTGCACCGCATGCCGCCAGCGCCCGGACAAGAGCCACACCGACGGCCAGCGACAGCCCGGCCAGACGATGAACGCCACCTTCAAAGCGCCACAGCAGGGAAAAGGTCAGGCTCGCCCCCGGCGAGGATTCCCAGCGGCGTCCCCGACTGCCCCGACCGGCGGTCTGCCGGTCGGCAACGACCACACTGCCGCTTGGCGCGCCTTGCCCCGCACGCTGGAGCAGCACGCTGTTGGTCGAATCACACTCGACCAGCGCGTCAACGGTAAACCGTCCGCACGCTGCGCCAAGCAGGGAAGACAGGCGGTGCGGATCGATCAGGGCTTCGGGCAACAAGGGAGAGAAGGAAAAAGTAGGGGAAAAGAATCAGCGCAGGCGTGAGATTTCCTTCTGCACCGCCTCGATATTGCGCTCGTGCAGGGCCACCTTGTCCTTGAACGGCTGCAGGCGATCAAGCACCTTCTGGTAATTACGCTCGTCGCCGCTACGCACGGCTTCCTGATCGGCCAACTCCTTCTTCGCCTGCGCCAGATTTTTCTGCTCGGCTTCAAGTTCGCTTTCGAGGATACGCCGCCGGTCGTTATCACGCGCTTTCTGGGCGTTCTCCTCGACCTTGGGGAAAGAGGCCGGGGTCGGCGTTCTGGCCGCCGGACGGGCAGCCGCCGGTGAAGCAGGAGAAGCTGCCGGTATGGGATCGAGGCTGAGCCGCTTGCAGTTCTTGTCCGGCATATTGGAGTACGTGACTTGTCCGTCCGCCCCAACGCACTTGTAAATATCCGCAAACGCAGTCGGCGACATGCAGGCCGTCAGAACACCAACGGCAAACCATGCTCGAATTCCCATGACAATTCCCATGCGCAATGATCAGCAACTATAGTACAACTCGAACTCCACCGGATGTGTGGTCATGCGCACCTTGTTGACCTCCTCCATCTTGACCTCCAGATAGGCGTCGATCCACTCGCTGGAGAAGACGCCCCCACGGGTCAGGAAGTCGCGATCCTTGTCGAGAGCAGCCAGGGCTTCTTCGAGGCTGGCGCAGACGGTCGGAATCCTGGCGTCCTCTTCCGGCGGCAGATCGTAAAGATTCTTGTCGGCCGGGTCGCCCGGATGAATCTTGTTCTGGATACCGTCCAGACCGGCCATCAGCAGGGCGGCAAAACACAGATAGGGATTGCTGATCGGATCGGGAAAGCGGGTTTCGATGCGCCGCGCCTTGTCCGAAGCCACGTGCGGGATGCGGATCGACGCCGAACGGTTTTTTGCCGAATAGGCCAGCTTGACCGGTGCTTCATAGTGCGGCACCAGACGTTTGTAGGAATTGGTACCGGGGTTGGTGATGGCGTTCAGCGCCTTGGCGTGCTTGATGATCCCGCCGATATAGAACAGCGCCATTTCCGAGAGGCCCGCATAACCATTACCGGCGAACACATTCTTGCCCCCCTTCCAGATCGACTGATGCACATGCATCCCCGAGCCGTTGTCACCGACAATCGGCTTGGGCATGAAGGTCGCCGTCTTGCCGTACTGGTGGGCGATGTTATAAACAACGTATTTGAAGGTCTGCGTCCAGTCGGCGCGTCGCACCAGCGTGTTGAAACGCGTACCGATCTCGCACTGCCCCGCTGTCGACACCTCATGGTGATGCACTTCAACCGGAATGCCGAGCGCTTCCAGCGTGAGCACCATCGCCGAGCGCATGTCGTGCAGGCTGTCGACCGGCGGCACCGGGAAGTAACCGCCCTTGACGCCGGGACGATGGCCGGTCGAACCCTTGCCCTCGTTGCGTTCGCCGGAAGTCCACGCGGCTTCGCTGGAATAGATCTTCAGCGAACAGCCGGACATGTCCGCCGACCATTCAACGCCATCGAAGACGAAGAACTCCGGTTCCGGACCAAAAAAGGCCGTGTCGCCGATGCCTGTGGATTTGAGGTAGGCTTCGGCGCGCTTGGCGATGGAACGCGGATCGCGGTCATAACCCCGCCCGTCCGCCGGATCGACGACATCACAGGTCAGCACCAGCGTCGTCTCGTCAAAGAAGGGGTCAAGATAGGCCGTTGCCGGATCGGGCATCAGCAGCATGTCGGACGCCTGGATGCCTTTCCATCCGGAGAAGGAGGAACCATCGAAGGCGTGGCCGTTCTCAAAGCTGTCCTCGTTGAACGCACTGACCGGAACCGTTACGTGATGCTCCTTGCCACGGGTATCGGTAAAACGGTAATCAACAAATTTGACATCTTCTTCCTCGACCATTTTCATCAGGTCTTGTGGGCTTGCCATCAAAAATCTCCTCAGTTTTGACACCGGCACATCCGGCACCATGAAAATCACGTGTTCCGTACACTGCAACGATCAGGCAGCAGCCTGAAAAAGGTTTTCATTGTGCCACACCTGTTTGCACGATTGCATTATTCAAACAAAAAGGCACTGAAAATCTTTATAATTCAGGCTTTTTCGCTGACTTCTCCAGAATGCTCGTTTACCGTGGCTTTCCGCAAACCGTACCGGCTCCCACCGCGCTGACCATCGGCAATTTCGATGGGCTGCACCTTGGGCACCGTGCCTTGCTGCAACGCCTGAAAGCGCTGGCGCAGTCTGGCGGCCTGCGGCCCGCTGTGCTCAGTTTCGAGCCACATGCGCGCGAATTTTTCTCCCCGCAGACGGCGCCGGTTCGCCTGTCCACCCTGCGTGAAAAACTGGAACTGATCGCCAGCGAGGGCGCCGCACTCACTTGCGTGTGTCGCTTCGACGCCCGTTTTGCTGCCTTATCGGCCGAGGAATTCATCGAGCGCCTGCTGGTGCGCAGCCTGCAGGTCAAGCATCTGCTGATTGGTGATGACTTCCGTTTTGGGGCGGGACGGCAGGGAGACCAGGCGATGCTGCGCGCTGCCGGAGCTCGCTACGGCTTCCAGGTCGAAGCCATGGATAGCCAGTTGGTCGACGGCCTGCGCGTTTCCAGTTCCGCCGTTCGATCGGCCTTGGCCGAAGGCCGCATGGCCGATGCCGCCCGCCTGCTGGGCCGTCCTTATGCGATGGACGGCCGCGTCGTCACCGGGCGGCAACTGGGACGGCAACTTGGCGTCCCGACGGCCAACATCCGTGTCCGGCACCGCAAGCTGCCGTTGCGGGGGGTCTTCGCCGTCGAAGTTCACGGCCCCTCAGGCGGCCCCTATCAGGGCATCGCCAACGTCGGCCACCGGCCAAGCATCGAAAACGAAAGCATCCCCTTGCTGGAAGCGCACCTCTTTGATTTCTCCCGCGACCTCTACGGTAGCCACCTCTCCGTCCGCTTCCTGCACAAACTGCGCGAAGAAACCCGTTTCCCGAATCTCGAAGCCCTGAAGGCACAAATTGC
>CAYMYD010000035.1:0-14137 GCA_964394535.1 uncultured Propionivibrio sp.
TTTTCGCCTTCGCGACGGCACTGACGGCACTTAGGATCGAGATTACGAGCCACTTGTCTTTCTCCTTAAATCCGACGCTTCTTGGGGGGGCGGCAGCCATTGTGCGGGATCGGGGTCACGTCGGTAATCGCCGTGATCTTGATCCCCAGGGCGTTGAGTGCGCGAACCGAGGATTCGCGACCCGGGCCGGGGCCCTTGATGCGAACTTCCACGTTCTTGATGCCACACTCGACGGCGGCCTTGCCAGCTGCTTCGGCAGCCACCTGCGCGGCAAACGGGGTACTCTTGCGCGAGCCTTTGAAGCCGGCCCCCCCCGAGGTTGCCCACGACAAGGCGTTGCCCTGGCGGTCGGTTATCGTAATGATGGTGTTGTTGAACGACGCGTGAATGTGGGCAATGCCCTCGGCGACGTTCTTCTTGACTTTCTTGCGAACTTTCGTTGCGGTCTTGGCCATGATCAGGTCCTCTTATTTCTTGCCGGCAATTGCCTTGCGCGGGCCTTTGCGGGTCCGTGCATTGGTCCGCGTACGCTGACCGCGGCAAGGCAGGCCCTTGCGATGGCGAAGACCCCGATAGCAACCAAGGTCCATCAGACGCTTGATGCTCATCGTCACTTCACGACGCAGATCGCCCTCGACGATGTATTTGCTGACCTGGTCGCGCAAGCGATCCATTTCAGCATCCGTCAGGTCTTTGACTTTTGTTGAACGCGCAACCCCGACAGCGTCACAAATCTTTTGTGCGCGGCTGCGACCAATACCGTAAATTGCCGTCAAGGCGATTTCGGCATGCTGGTGGTTGGGAATATTTACCCCTGCAATGCGGGCCATCGATTTACCCCAAATATGCGAAAACTTGCGATTATATCTTCAACCGTCGAATGACTCAATGAAACGAGTCCCGACGATCAACCCTGGCGTTGCTTGTGGCGCGGATCACTACAGATCACACGCACAATGCCATGACGCCGAATGATCTTGCACTTGCGGCAGATGCGTTTGACAGATGCCAGCACTTTCATGATTTACTCCTAATTTTCCTGGCATCCGGCGCAGCCTGCCTTCTGCCTTGTTTACATCCACTGCGTAGAGATTCTTTATTTGGCGCGGAAAACAATCCGCGCACGGCTTAAATCGTAAGGCGTCAACTGAACCGTCACCTTGTCACCCGGCAGGATGCGGATGTAGTGCATGCGCATCTTGCCGGAAATGAAACCATGAACAATGTGACCGTTTTCCAGCTTTACCTTGAACGTTGCATTGGGCAGGTTTTCAACGACCTCCCCCTGCATTTCAATCAGGTCTTCCTTGGCCATGCTATTTCCCTGCGTAACCGGAACCCTTGAAGTTGGCTTTCTTCAGGAGTCCTTCGTATTGGTGGGACATGGCGTAGGCTTGCACCTGGGTCATGAAGTCCATCGTCACCACGACGATAATCAGCAGGGAGGTGCCACCAAAGTAAAACGGCACGTTCCATTTGAGAATCAGGAACTCGGGCAACAGACAGACGATCGTGATATAGGCTGCGCCAACCAGGGTCAGACGCATCAGGATCTTGTCAATGTAACGCGCGGTCTGCTCGCCCGGACGAATCCCCGGTACAAAGGCACCGCTCTTCTTCAGGTTATCTGCCGTTTCCTTGGAGTTGAACACCAGGGCGGTATAGAAGAAACAGAAGAAGATGATCGCCGCCGCGTAGAGCATCACGTAGATTGGCTGACCAGGCGAGAGCACGCTGGAGATGTCCATCAGCCAGCGCATCGATTCGTTCGAGCCAAACCAGCCGGCAATGGTCGCCGGGAAGAGGATGATCGATGAAGCAAAAATCGGCGGGATGACACCCGACATGTTGAGCTTCAAGGGCAGGTGCGAACTCTGTCCGCCATAAACCTTGTTGCCGACCTGACGCTTGGCGTAATTGACCAGAATCTTGCGTTGGCCACGTTCGACGAAGACAACGAAGTAGGTCACGAGAACCACCAGGGCCGAAATGAACAGGGCCGACAAGGGGTGCATGGCGCCGGTACGTACCAGTTCCAGCAATCCGGCGATGGCATTCGGCAGACCGGCGGCAATACCGGCAAAGATGATGATCGAAATGCCGTTACCCAGTCCGCGTTCGGTGATCTGTTCGCCCAGCCACATCAGGAACATGGTTCCGGTGAGCAGGGTGGTCACCGTCACGAAGCGGAACATCATTCCCGGATCGGGAACCAGACCCGGCTGTGATTCGACGGCCACGGCGATACCAACGCCCTGGAACAGGGCCAGGAGGACGGTGCCGTAACGGGTGTATTGCGTGATCTTGCGTCGACCAGCTTCGCCTTCCTTCTTCAGCGCCTCCAGCTGCGGGCTGGCGTGCGTCATCAACTGCATGATGATCGACGAGGAGATGTAAGGCATGATCCCCAGCGCGAAGATGGTGAAACGCTTCAGCGCACCACCCGAGAACATGTTGAACATGCCCAGGATGCCGCCCTGTTGTTTGCTGAACAGGTCGCTCAGGACTTGCGGGTCGATACCCGGCACCGGGATGTGTGTCCCGATGCGGTAGACAATCAGGGCACCGAGCAGGAAGAACAGGCGACGTTTGAGGTCGCCGTACTTTCCGCCCTTGCTGACCTGAGGAGTATTAGTTGCCAAGAATCTTCACCGTTCTATTCGGAAATGCTGCCGCCAGCGGCTTCAATCGCGGCGCGCGCACCCTTGGTGGCACCAACGCCCTTGAGCACGACCTTGCGGGTGATTTCACCGGAAAGGATGACCTTCGCCGACAGCGCATGCTGCGCCACCAGGTTGGCCTGCTTGAGCGTCAGCAGATCGATTTCATCAACCGGCAGGCGGTTGATTTCCGACAGGCAGACTTCGACATTGCGTGCATTGGTCAGCGAGACGAAGCCACGCTTGGGCAAACGACGCTGCAAGGGCATCTGTCCGCCTTCGAAACCAACTTTGTGGAAACCGCCAGCACGGGATTTCTGACCCTTGTGGCCGCGACCACAGGTTTTGCCGATGCCCGAGCCAATGCCACGCCCGACACGGCGCTTGACATGCTTGGCACCCTCGGCGGGTTGAATGGTATTGAGTTTCATCTTAAGCCTCACACTTCACAAGGTAGGACACCTTGTTGATCATGCCGCGAACCGCCGGGGTGTCGATCAGTTCGGCACTGCTGTTCAGACGACGCAGGCCCAGACCACGCACGGTGGCGCGGTGCGACTGCTTGGTACCGATCAGGCTCTTGACGAGCGTGACCTTGATTTTCTTTTCGGCCATGGCTTACCCCAGGATTTCTTCGACCGACTTGCCACGCTTGGCAGCAATCTCGGACGGTGTGTTCATCGCCATCAAACCGTTGATGGTCGCACGAACGATGTTGTAAGGATTGGTCGAGCCGTGTGCCTTGGCGACGACGTTGGTCATGCCCATCACGTCGAACACGGCACGCATGGCACCACCCGCGATAACGCCCGTACCTTCCGGTGCCGGTTGCATCATCACCACCGAAGCGCCGTGACGACCGATCACGGTGTGGTGCAGGGTGCCGCTCTTCAGGCTGATCCTGACCATGCGCCGACGCGCTTCTTCCATGGCCTTCTGCACGGCCACCGGAACTTCGCGAGACTTGCCCTTGCCCATACCGATCCGGCCATCCCCGTCACCGACGACGGTGAGCGCGGCGAAGCCGAGAATCCGGCCGCCCTTCACCACCTTGGTAACGCGGTTGATCGAGATCATCTTCTCGCGCATGCCGTCATCAGGCTTCTCGGCTTGCTGCGATTTCTTGTTTTGCGGTTTTGCCATTACTTACTCCGATCCTTTCGCGTGGCGGTCAGAACTTGAGGCCGGCTTCGCGCGCAGCTTCAGCCAGCGCCTTGATGCGCCCGTGATACTGGAAGCCGCTACGATCAAATGCGACTTGCTCGATTCCGGCCTGCTTGGCGCGCTCGGCAATCAGTTTGCCGATCACCGCCGCTGCGCCGATATTGCCGCCGTTGGCGAGATCCTTGCGGATTTCAGGCTCCAGCGAAGAAGCCGAAGCCAGCACCTTCGAGCCACAGGCGCTGAAAACCTGCGCGTAAATGTGGCAATTCGAGCGGTGCACCGACAAGCGCACAGACTTCAGTTCGGCAATCTTGAGCCGGGTTTTACGTGCTCTGCGCAAACGCGCCTGTTTTTTGTTGATCATTTACGCACCCTTACTTCTTCTTGGTTTCCTTGAGGACGATCACTTCATCGGCATAACGCACACCCTTGCCCTTGTAAGGCTCCGGCTTGCGATAGGCGCGGATTTCAGCCGCCACCTGACCGACCTGCTGCTTGCTCATCCCTTTGATGATGATTTCCGTCTGCGTCGGCGTTTCACATTTGACGCCTGCCGGCATCTTGTGCACCACCGGATGCGAGAAGCCGAGCGAGAGGTTCAAGGAATCGCCCTGTGCCTGGGCACGGAAGCCGACACCCACCAGATTCAGTTTGCGCTCGAAGCCCTTGCTGACGCCCGTCACCATATTGGCAACAACAGCACGCATGGTGCCGGACAGTGCGTTGGCATTCACGGTACCTTCGACTTCGTTGCACACCAGCGTGTTGCCCTGCTGTTCAATTCTGACAGCCGGATTGGCAGGCATCTGCAGCGAACCGAGCGGCCCCTTGACGGAGATTTGTTCCTGACCCAGGGAGACTTCGACACCCTGCGGCAGAACAATCGGATTTTTAGCAATGCGGGACATAGTCTCCCCTTACGCGACGATGCACAGCACTTCGCCACCCATGTTGCTGGCACGTGCCTTGCGGTCGGTCATTACACCCTTGGGCGTGGACACAATCGCCACTCCAAGGCCATTCATTACACGCGGAATATCACCAGCGCCCTTGTAGATGCGCAGCCCCGGCTTCGAAACGCGATCAATGCGCTCGATGACCGGACGACCGGCATAGTATTTCAGGCCAATTTCCAGCGTCGGCTTGCCCTCGTTCTCACGCACGGCGAAATCATCGACGTAACCTTCGTCCTTCAGCACCTTGACGATGGCCACCTTGACCTTGGAAGACGGCATGGCGACAGTCGCCTTGTTTGCCATCTGGGCATTGCGGATACGGGTCAGCATATCGCTGATCGGATCGCTCATACTCATAGTATTTTCTCCTGCTTACCAGCTGGCTTTAGTCATGCCGGGAACTTCGCCACGCATGACGAAGTCGCGCAATTTGCTGCGCCCCAGACCAAACTTGCGGAAAACGCCACGCGGACGACCCGTCAGCTGGCAACGGTTACGCAGACGAACCGGGCTGGAATTGCGCGGCAATGCCTGGATTTTCAGACGCGCTTCAAAGCGCTCGTCTTCCGAGCGGCTCTCGTCGCTGACGATTGCTTCCAGCGCAGCACGCTTGGCCTTGTACTTCTCGACCATCTTGCGCCGCTTTGCTTCGCGGTTAATCAATGCAAGTTTCGCCATTTTCGCCTCAATTCTTGAACGGAAATTTAAACGCGCCGAGTAGTGCACGCGCTTCTGCGTCTGTTTTAGCCGTGGTGGTCACGCTGATGTTCATGCCACGCAACATGTCGATCTTGTCGTACTCGATCTCGGGGAAAATGATCTGTTCCTTGACCCCCATGTTGTAGTTGCCACGACCATCGAACCCCTTGCCGGAAATCCCGCGGAAGTCGCGGACGCGCGGCAGGGCCACGGTCACCAGACGATCGAGGAATTCAAACATGCGCGGGCCGCGCAAGGTCACCATGCAGCCAATCGGATAGCCGTCACGAATCTTGAAGCCGGCAATCGACTTGCGGGCCTTGGTGATCACCGGCTTCTGACCGGCAATCTTGGTCATGTCACCAACGGCTGCCTCAAGAATCTTCTTGTCGGCAACGGCTTCGCCAACGCCCATGTTGAGCGTGATCTTGGTGATGCG
This sequence comes from uncultured Propionivibrio sp., assembly GCA_964394535.1. Taxonomy (GTDB): domain Bacteria; phylum Pseudomonadota; class Gammaproteobacteria; order Burkholderiales; family Rhodocyclaceae; genus Propionivibrio. The sequence continues at coordinate 5,919 of CAYMYD010000035.1, forward strand.
CGGCACTTCCATCTTCGTCTTGTAGCCGAATTTTTTGGTCAGTTCCTGCACCACGGTTTCTTTGTAGTAATCCTGCAAACGCGCCATGATCGCTCCTTACGCCCCAACCACTTCGCCGTTGGACTTGAAGACGCGTACTTTCTTGCCGTCATCAAGCAACTTGAAGCCTACGCGGTCACCCTTTTTGGTGGCCGGGTTGTAGAGCGAAACATTTGAAATGTGCAGCGGCATCTCCTTGTCGATCACACCGCCTACCACGCCTTTGACCGGATTCGGCTTGACATGCTTCTTGACGCGGTTGATGCCTTCCACAACCACACGTTCAGCATCGACGCGACGCGTCACCGTACCCCGCTTGCCCTTGTCCTTGCCGGCAATGACGACGACCTGGTCGCCTTTACGAATCTTTTCCATGCCCGTCTCCTACAGGACTTCAGGAGCCAGCGACACGATCTTCATGAAGCGCTCGCTGCGCAGTTCGCGCGTCACCGGCCCGAAGATGCGGGTGCCAATCGGCTCCAGCTTGTTATTGAGGAGCACCGCAGCATTGCCGTCAAACTTGACCAGCGAACCGTCAGGACGACGCACACCCTTGGCAGTGCGAACGACCACTGCGCTGTAGATGTCGCCTTTCTTGACCCGGCCGCGCGGCGCGGCATCCTTGATACTCACCTTGATGATATCGCCAACGCTGGCATAACGGCGTTTGGAGCCGCCCAGCACCTTGATACACATCACTGAACGGGCGCCGGTATTGTCGGCGACGTCCAGAACTGTCTGCATCTGAATCATCTAATCTTCTCCAACTTGCCCCGCTTCTGAGCGGTCAGTCTTGGAACCCGTTACGGGAGAAAACACCCGGCTACTGAATGAGCCGGGTGCGAAAGAGCGGGGATTATAGCCCCTTTTTTGAAAAAGGCAAGTTAAATTGCAACTGCCTTTTGCAAAAGCTTGGTAACCGTCCAAGCCTTGGTCTTGGAAATCGGACGCGATTCCTGGATTTCCACGAGGTCGCCCGATTTCGCCGAATTGCTGTCGTTGTGTGCGTGATACTTGGTGGAACGGACAATGATCTTGTCGTACATCGGGTGCTTGACGCGACGCTCGACAAGAACGGTCACCGTCTTGTCCATCTTGTCACTCACCACACGGCCGATCAGCGTCCGCTTGCTTGTCGTTTCGCTCATTGTTGGACCGCCTTTTCACGAAGAAGGGTGCGTACGCGCGCAATATCACGGCGCACCTTGCCGATCTGGCTGTGGTTGGAAAGTTGCTGCGTGGCTGCCTGCATGCGCAAACCGAATTGCGCCTTGAGGAGATCCAGCAATTCCTTGTTCAGCTCGTCGACGCTTTTTGCTCTGAGTTCACTGGCTTTCATGTTCAACCTACCATTCGCGTAACGAAAGTCGTCTGAATCGGCAGCTTGGCGGCCGCCAGCGCAAAGGCTTCACGCGCCAGCTCCTCGCTCACCCCGTCCATTTCATAGAGCACCTTGCCGGGCTGAATTTCAGCGACGTAGTACTCGGGCGCGCCCTTGCCGTTACCCATACGAACTTCCGCCGGTTTCTTGGAAACAGGCTTGTCCGGAAAAATACGGATCCAGATCCGCCCACCGCGCTTGATGTGCCGGGTCATGGCACGACGCGCCGCTTCGATCTGGCGCGCGGTCAGACGACCGCGTCCGGTGGCCTTCAAACCAAAGTCGCCGAAGCTGACCTTGGCCCCGCGGGTTGCCAGGCCGGTATTCCGGCCCTTCTGTTCCTTGCGGTATTTTCTTCTAGTTGGCTGCAGCATCAGTCGTTCCTGCCTTTCTTACACGTTTTGCCGGGGCCTTGGCTTCAGGCGCCGCCGGGGTCTCGGTTGCCGTTGCTTCCGGCCTGGCCTTCACCGTGCGCGCCTTGGGCTTTTCACTTCCCTCGGCACCTGCGGGCTTGCCAATACGCCGTGGCTTGCGGCTCGGCTCATCAGTCGCCGGGGCTTCCGGCGCGACTACCGGCTGTTCGCCGCGATCAAGAATCTCGCCCTTGAACACCCACACCTTGACACCGATGATGCCGTAGGTGGTCAGCGCTTCACTGGTGGCGTAGTCGATGTCGGCACGCAGGGTATGCAGCGGCACGCGGCCTTCACGATACCATTCGCGACGGGCGATTTCCGCGCCGTTGAGACGACCGGAGCTCATGATCTTGATGCCTTGTGCGCCCAGACGCATGGCGTTCTGCATGGCACGCTTCATCGCGCGACGGAACATGATGCGTTTTTCGAGCTGCTGGGTGATCGAGTCGGCGATCAGTTGCGCGTCGAGTTCCGGCTTGCGGATTTCTTCGATGCTCACATGCACCGGCACGCCCATGATTTTTTGCAGCGCCGTGCGCAGATGGTCGATATCCTCGCCCTTCTTGCCGATGACCACGCCGGGGCGGGCCGAAAACACGGTGACGCGGGCGTTCTTGGCCGGTCTTTCGATCAGCACGCGGCTGACCGAGGCGTGTTTCAGTTTTGTTTTCAGATAATCGCGAACCTTGACGTCTTCGTTGAGCATGCCGCCAAAATCCTTGCTGTTGGCGTACCAGCGCGAAGACCAGTCACGGGTGACAGCCAGGCGAAAACCAGTCGGATGAATTTTCTGTCCCATTATGTTTCCTCAGTTTCCGACGGTCAGGAAAATATGGCAGGTCGGCTTGACGATCCGATTGCCACGTCCTTTGGCGCGCGCCGTGAAGCGCTTCAAGACCATGCCTTTTTCGACGGTGATGGTTTTCACCTTCAGTTCGTCGATATCGGCTCCGTCGTTATGTTCGGCATTGGCAATCGCTGATTCCAGAACCTTCTTGATGATGCCTGCGCCCTTTTTCGGGCTGAAAGTCAGAATATTGAGCGCCTTGTCAACAGGCAAACCGCGGATCTGGTCGGCAACCAGACGACCTTTCTGGTCCGAGAGCCGAACGCCGCGCAAAATAGCACGAGTTTCCATATCCATTCCTTTACTTCTTCGCCTTCTTGCCGGCGGTATGACCGCGGAAGGTGCGGGTTAAAGAAAACTCGCCCAGCTTGTGGCCGACCATGTTTTCGGTGACAAACACCGGGATGTGCTGCTTGCCGTTATGCACGGCAATGGTCAGCCCGACGAAATCCGGCAGCACCGTTGAACGGCGCGACCAGGTCTTGATCGGGCGCTTGTCGCTGGTCGCGCGAACCGCGTCGACCTTCTTGATCAGGTGGGCATCGACAAACGGGCCCTTTTTAATGGAACGTCCCATAGTTCTCTACCCCTTAGCGTTTATGACGGCGCTGCACGATCATCGACGACGTGCGCTTGTTCTTGCGAGTACGGAAGCCCTTGGTCTGGATACCCCACGGGGTGACCGGATGGCGACCACCGGAAGTCCGGCCTTCGCCACCACCGTGCGGGTGGTCGACCGGGTTCATGACCACGCCACGGACGGTCGGACGAATACCGAGCCAGCGCTTGGCACCGGCCTTGCCGATCGAGCGCAGGCTGTGCTCTTCGTTGCCGACTTCACCTATGGTTGCGCGGCATTCGACGTGCACCCGGCGGATTTCACCGGAGCGCAGGCGGAGCTGGGCATAAACGCCTTCACGCGCCAGCAGCTGGGCGTAGGTTCCAGCCGAACGGGCCAGTTGCGCGCCCTTGCCGGGAATCATTTCGATGCAATGAATCGTCGTACCCACCGGGATGTTGCGGATCGGCAGGGTGTTGCCGGACTTGATCGGCGCTTCCGGACCGCTCACGACCTGCTGACCAACAACCATGCCCTTGGCTGCCAGCACGTAACGGCGCTCACCGTCGGCATAGCACAGCAGGGCAATGTTCGCGGTGCGGTTCGGATCGTATTCCAGACGCTCGACCTTGGCCGGGATGCCGTCCTTGTTGCGACGGAAATCGATCACGCGGTAATGCTGTTTGTGACCACCGCCCTGGTGACGGGTGGTGATGCGGCCGTGGTTGTTGCGGCCAGCCTTCTTCGATTGCGGTTCGAGCAGGGCCGTGTGTGGCGCGCCTTTGTGCAAGGCGGGATTGACCACCTTGACGAGGGAGCGGCGACCTGGCGAGGTCGGTTTGACTTTGACGAGTGCCATTATGCAGCCCCTCCATCAACAAAATTGATTTCCTGGCCGGGCATCAGGCTGACATAGGCTTTCTTCCAGTTCTTGCGGCTGCCCATGTAACGGCCAAAGCGCTTTTGCTTGCCCTTGACGTTGGCAATCTGCACGGACTCGACGGAAACCTTGAACAGCAGTTCGACGGCGGCCTTGACTTCCGGTTTGGTCGCATCGGATGCGACGCGGAAAATGATCTGCTCATTCTTGTCGGCCACCCAGGTCGCCTTTTCGGAGATCTGCGGTGCCAGCAATACTTGCATCAGGCGTTGTTGGTTCATCCCAGGATCTCCTCAAACTTGGCGAGGGCGCACTTGGTCATCAGCACCTTCGGGAAGCGGATCAGCGAGACCGGGTCGGTTTCGTTGACCTCCAGAACCAGTACGTTCGGCAGGTTGCGCGAGGCCAGATAGACGTTTTCGTCGAGGTTGCCGGTAATCACCAGCACCGAGTCGTAACCCATGGCCTTGATCTTCTGCGCGAAGAGCTTGGTTTTCGGCGCTTCGACGGCAATGCTGTCGACGATGGCCAGACGGTCTTCACGCACCAGTTGCGAGAGGATCGAAGCCATCCCGGCGCGATACATTTTCTTGTTCAGCTTGTGGCTGAAGTTTTCATCCGGCGAGTTCGGGAAAATCCGGCCACCCCCACGCCACAGCGGCGAGGACGACATACCGGCACGGGCGCGGCCCGTCCCTTTCTGACGGAAGGGCTTGGCCGTGGAGTGAGCGACCTGCGCACGATCCTTCTGCGCACGGTTACCGCTACGCGCATTGGCCTGGTAGGCCACGACGACCTGGTGCACCAGCGCCTCGTTGTATTCGCGGCCGAACAGCCCGTCGGAAGCTTCCAGACGGCTGGCTTCCTGGCCTTGTTCATTGATCAGTTTAAGTTCCATCATGCCCCCGCCTTGACTGCAGGACGCACGATCAGATCCGAGCCTTTGCTGCCCGGAACTGCGCCCTTGACCAACAACAGTTGACGCTCGGCATCAACGCGGATGATCTCCAGGTTCTGCTGGGTACGCTGAACGTCACCCAGGTGCCCGGCCATTTTCTTGCCCGGAAACACGCGACCCGGATCCTGGCACATGCCGATCGATCCCGGCGCATTGTGCGAAACGGAGTTGCCGTGCGAGGCGCGTTGCGAGCTGAAGTGGTGCCGCTTGATGCCCCCCTGAAAGCCCTTGCCGATCGTCTGACCGGTCACATCGACTTTCTGGCCGACAGCGAAAATGCTGACGCTGAGCTGATCACCGGGTTTCAGTGTGGTCAATTCTTCGGCCGTAACCGTGAATTCCTTGAGCAGATTACCTGCTTCGACACCGGCCTTGGCAAGATGACCTGCCATGGACTTATTGACGCGGGAGGGACGGCGCTTCCCGAATGCCACCTGAATGGCCGAGTAGCCGTCGTTCTCAGGCGTTTTGATCTGGGCGACGCGATTGTTCGACACGTCGAGCACGGTTACCGGAACAGAAACTCCATCATCGGTAAAAATGCGCGTCATGCCGACCTTGCGCCCAACAAGGCCTAGACTCATGGTTATTCTCCTCTTGTCGGCTGCGATTGGCCGACGAGCGCTTCAAACAAAATGGATGACGCCAATGACGTCATCCGACGAAAGACGGCGATTATAGCCGCTAAATTTTATTACTGCAACTTGATTTCGACGTCGACACCCGCCGGAAGATCCAGCTTCATCAACGCATCGACCGTCTTGTCGGTCGGATCGATGATATCCATCAGGCGTTGATGGGTACGCATCTCGAACTGGTCACGCGAAGTCTTGTTGACGTGCGGTGAACGCAGGACGTCAAAACGCTGAATCCGGGTCGGCAGCGGTACCGGCCCACGAACGATGGCGCCTGTGCGCTTGGCGGTTTCCACGATTTCCTGCGCCGACTGATCGATCAGGCGATAATCGAAAGCTTTCAGGCGAATACGGATTTTCTGGTTTTGCATGTTTTTTCCAAAGAGCGAATGTAAGTGAGGAGTGAGGCGTGAGGCGCGAGGAGTTTCGGTGAAAATTCCTCGCCCCTCTGCGACTCAGCGCTTCAGTGTATTACTCGATAACCTTGGCGACGACGCCGGCACCGACGGTACGGCCACCTTCACGGATGGCGAAACGCAGGCCTTCTTCCATGGCGATCGGGCAGATCAGCTTCACCGTCATTTCAATGTTGTCGCCCGGCATGACCATTTCCGTGCCTTCCGGCAGGTTGATCGCGCCCGTCACGTCCGTCGTCCGGAAGTAGAATTGCGGACGGTAGTTGTTGAAGAACGGGGTGTGACGACCACCTTCGTCTTTCGACAGAATGTAAACGCTGCCAACAAAGTGGGTGTGCGGGGTGATCGAGCCGGGCTTGGCCAGTACCTGGCCCCGTTCGACGTCTTCACGCTTGGTGCCGCGCAGCAGTACGCCGACGTTGTCGCCTGCCTGACCTTGATCCAGCAGTTTGCGGAACATTTCAACACCGGTGCACACGGTCTTGACCGTGGGCTTGATGCCGACGATTTCAATTTCTTCGCCAACCTTGACGATGCCGCGTTCGACACGGCCCGTGACTACGGTGCCACGACCCGAGATCGAGAAGACGTCTTCGATCGGCAGCAGGAAGGGACGGTCGGTGACGCGCGTCGGTTCGGGGATGTAGCTGTCCAGCGCCGCAGCCAGCTTGAGGATGGCCTGCTCGCCCAGTTCGCCTGTGTCGCCTTCGATGGCCTTGAGTGCGGAGCCTTTGACGATGGGGATGTCGTCGCCCGGGAATTCGTATTTGGAGAGCAGTTCGCGAACTTCCATTTCAACGAGTTCGAGCAGTTCTTCGTCGTCAACCATGTCGCATTTGTTGAGGAAGACGATGATGTAGGGGACGCCAACCTGACGGGCCAGCAGGATGTGCTCGCGCGTCTGCGGCATCGGGCCGTCCGCTGCCGAGCAGACCAGAATCGCGCCATCCATCTGCGCCGCACCGGTAATCATGTTCTTGATGTAGTCAGCGTGGCCCGGGCAGTCAACGTGCGCGTAGTGACGCTTCTCCGTCTCGTACTCAACGTGCGAGGTGTTGATCGTGATGCCACGCGCCTTCTCTTCCGGCGCATTGTCAATCTGGGCGTAGTCCTTCGCTTCGCCTCCAAACTTCTTCGACAGGATCGTCGTGATCGCCGCCGTCAACGTCGTCTTCCCATGGTCAACGTGACCAATCGTGCCTACATTCACGTGGGGCTTCTTACGCTCAAATTTTGCCTTAGCCATTTTAGTATCCTCAAAAAAACAATCGTTGAATAAGCTTTACTTCTTGTTGATCACCGCCTCGGCGACGTTTTTCGGCGCCTCGGTATAATGCTTGAATTCCATCGAGTAGGTGGCACGCCCCTGCGACAGTGAGCGCAGCGTGGTCGCATAGCCGAACATTTCGGCAAGCGGCACCTCGGCCTTGATCGCCTTGATGTTGCCGGGAATGTCTTCCATGCCCTGCAGCATGCCGCGACGGCTGGAGATGTCGCCCATGATGTTGCCCATGTACTCTTCCGGCGTCTCGACTTCAACGGCCATCATCGGCTCAAGCAAGGTCGGCTGGGCTTTCCTCATGCCTTCCTTGAAGGCCATCGAAGCGGCCATGCGGAAAGCGTTTTCGTTCGAATCGACGTCGTGCGAGGAGCCATCGAACAGGGTGAACTTGATATCGACCACCGGGAAGCCGGCGAGCACACCGCTCTTGACGGCATCCTGCAGACCCTTATCCACCGCCGGGATATATTCGCGCGGAACCGTGCCGCCCTTGACCGCATCGATGAACTCGTAACCCTTGCCAATTTCGTTCGGTTCCATCTTGATCCAGACGTGACCATACTGACCACGACCACCGGATTGCTTGACGAACTTGCCTTCCTGCTCGATGCCCTTGCGGATGCATTCGCGATAGGCCACCTGCGGCGCACCGACGTTGGCTTCGACACCAAACTCGCGCTTCATGCGGTCGACGATGATTTCCAGGTGCAGCTCGCCCATGCCGGAGATGATGGTCTGGCCGGACTCTTCATCGCTGCGCACGCGGAACGACGGGTCTTCCTGTGCCAGACGGCCAAGGGCGATGC